>JAUMEU010000052.1:0-5256 GCA_032120295.1 Opitutales bacterium
ACGA
Organism: Opitutales bacterium; assembly: GCA_032120295.1. Taxonomy (GTDB): domain Bacteria; phylum Verrucomicrobiota; class Verrucomicrobiia; order Opitutales; family UBA953; genus UBA953. The sequence continues at coordinate 5 of JAUMEU010000052.1, forward strand.
GGTCGCCCTCGTTCTCGCGGTTCTCGTCGTCGGTCACGATGACGAGCTTCCCGGCGGCGATGTCCGCCAGGGCTTCCTCGATGGTGTCGAAGGGCTCGTTCATGAAAGTGGGAGGTTCGAACTTGGTCGTAACCTCCCACGGTGCAAGCGGGGAGATGCCCCCGCCGGTGAAAACGAGCCGGATGGCTTATTGGGCGACCTTAGCCTTGCCCTTGCCTTTGGCGGCTCCCTTGCCCTTGGCGCCCGGTGCGGCTGGCTTCGGGGCGGCGGCCATGGCTTCGGCGATCTGCGCGCTGGCTTCCTTCCAGGAGGCCTTGGGCTCGGCCTTGGCGCTCCAGATCACGAGATTACGGAACGTGGCCGACTGGCCGCCGCAGGTGAAGCCGGGATTGGCCTTCTCGGCCTTGAAGAGTTCGTCGCGACCGAAGCCGCTGATCTTGCCGTCGATGGTCGCGACCATCGTGTCGCCGACCATCTCCAGCACGACGCGGTGCCAGGTGCCGGCTTCGAAGGCGTGCGCTTGGTGCAGGAAGATCACGGCCTTGTCGGGGCCGGCGTGGTCATGGTCGTCCTTCTGGATACGCAGGGAGGTCGGGGTGATGCCGACGCGGGCGACGTGTTCCTTGGCGTCATTGATGCTCAGCGAGACCGACTTGGCGCCATCGAGGCGGAATTCGAAGGCGGCGATGAAGTCCTGCAGCTTCGTGTTCACGCGGCCGGCGGCGCCATGGTTGTCGGCGGGAAGCTCTTCGACGCGGATACCCTCCGGGGTACGCTCCCACTTGCCCTTGGCGATCTTCCACTGAGCGGCGGCCGCGTCCTTGGTCAGGGCGTCGGCGACGAGCTCCTTGTCCGGCTGCGCGAGCAGGGTCGCCGGGGCTTCGGCGGCGGCGAGCGGTGAGACGAAGGCAAGCAGGGTGAGGAGGCGGAGGGACATGAGCGGAGGGGCGTGAGGATGTAACCGCGCAAACGACCGATGGTTGCGATTATTCGTAGGTCAGCTGCGCGGACAGGACGCCGTCCTCGTCGGCGACGAAGCGGACCCAGTAGGCGTTTAGCCACGATTCGAAGGCGTGGACGACTTCGCCGCCGGCCGGGATCTCGATGGCCTTGTAGGCGGAGGAGCGGCCGTCGCCGGCGACGTCGAGGAGGACGGCCACGCGGACGGGCTTGGCGCCGTGGTTCGTCAGCTTGAGGGTCTTCTGGTCGTACCCGGTCATGAGGTAGGGATCGGAAGGCACCCCTTTCTGGACAGTGGTATTCTTCCACGGGCCACCATGGCCACGCGGCTTGCCAAGCTTCCAGAGGTCGTCGGCGGCGCCCACCCACACGGCGGCCTGGCCGTCGTCAGAGCGGATGATGTGGCGGTCATCCTTGGCGGCGTTGGCCGAGACGCCGCTCAGCACGAGCAGGCCGCGGTAGGAACAGTAGTCATGGACGGCGACGTCGCTCGTCGCGATCGGGCGCATGCGGATGGCGCCCTTGGCGTTGAGCGCCGGGAGTTCATAGAAGGTGCCGTGTGCCTGGAGCATGTCGCGCTCGGTGCAGACCTCGCGGGCCTTGCGGAGCGCGCTGCGGGCGAGCAGGCCGTCCTGGGCCGGCGATGCAGAACGCGGCAGACGCCAGCGGACGCCGCTCTCCTCGAAGATGACCGACGCCGCGTCGGTCGTGACGATGCCCTGCGGGATGGGCGTATTCTTCGTGACGAAGGCGGCGGCCTGCTGGTCCGCCATCTTGGTGAGCTTGAGGTCGGCGGAGAGTTCGTAGGCCGCGCCGACGGTGGTCTGTTCGGGCGTCACGGTCGCGGCCAGCACGGAGAGGGTGCGGAGGTTCGCGCCGCGCGTGAGCAGGAAGGCGCCCTGCGACGTCGCGTCGCCGGCCTTGCTCAGGCTCTTGAAGAGCGCGTCGCGTTCGCTCGTACGAGCGTCTTCGGCCGCGTATTGGAAAGTGACGCTCGCCTTCGCGATGTCGCGGTCGGCCTTGGCGCGGATCCAGGCACCGGGCAGGGCCGAGGGGATCTCGACCCAAGCCGAGGCGTCGCCGGCTTTCAGGGCGACGTCGCGCCAGGCTTTCCACCGGCCGTCGCCCCGGGCGTCGACCTCCAGCGTGAAGGTCGTCGCGGCTTCGCCGTCATGAGCAAGGAAGACCGCGCGCTTCGCGAAGCCCGCGAGCAGGAAAGGATCGGAGGCGACGCCGGCCTTGACTGGTTCGTCGGCCCAGACGCTGCCGCGGCCGATGGCCGGACCGAGCTTATCGGGCGTGTCGAGCGAAGTGAACCAGAGGTTGGACTGCGACTGGCCCGGACCGGCGAGCGCGCCCTTGGCGGGCCGCTTGTTGAGGAACTCGGATTTCGCGGTATCGTCGCAACCGAAGACGAGGCGTCCCTGCCACGGAGTGAAGTCGCCGATGACCTTCAGGTAGGCGGAGCGCGGCGCGAGGCCGGCGGACTGCTTCGACGAGAAGTTCGCGGGGAATTTCCAGAAGAGCCCGTGCATGGTCATCAGACGCGAGCCTGCTTCGCCGATGTCACGGATGCGCGGCCACTCGGTGTTCCAGCCATGCGCGCCGTCGTAAGAGTGGCTGCCCTTGGGCAGGCGGTAGCTCGTCCACTTGCCATCTTCCATGACCATCAGGATGACGGAGCGGAAATCCCAGCCGACGGTCCAGAGCGGGTCCTTCGCCGGATCGGCATTGCCGGTCAGGCCGCCGGGTCCGGTGACTTCGGTGAACTGGTTGCGGCGGATGAGCGTCCAGTTGCCTTCGCCGTTGAAGGAGCCGAGCGCGCCGCTCGTGATCGTCGGATCGACGAGCGCCTTGGGGCTGCGCTCACCATTATTCGCGAGGATGACGAGACCTTGTCCGGAATAGAGACCTTTACCGTGATAGCCGGGCAGCGTCGAGGTGAGGGTGGCCGGGCTGACCTCGGCGGTCTGGCCGGCCTTCGGCTTGTTCATGATCTCCCTGATGAGGCCCTTCACCGCGAGCGTGCGGACATCGACCTCGTAGAGGCCGTCTTCCATCGTGGCGAAGTAGACCTTGTTCGCCGGGTCGGTCAGGTGGCGGGCGTTGCCGGTCAGGCGGCCGGGCATGAGCTTCGGCGGGATGACGCGGACCGCGCGGTCCGCCCCGATGAAGTAAGGCCCGATGACGAGTTGGTTCGATTCCTGGTGGATCATGCGGTTGGCCGGCGTGCCGCCGACGCTTTCCGGGCGCACGATCTGCCGCAGGTCCGGGGTGATCTCGTAGAGCTTGTCGCTCGAGCCGTAGGGGAGGTGCGGTCCGTAGGTGATGACCCAGAGGCGGTCGGCCCAAGGGACCACGGCGCCGGTGCCGCACTCGCCCTCGTTATTGAAATAGGCGAGCTCGGGATAGATGCCGGACCATTCCTGCGGCGCGGCCGAGGAGGGAGATGCCAGCACGGCCAAGGCGAACGCGGCAAACGGGCGGAGCGAAGACGGGGTCATGGCGTAACTTTTCGTGCCCACCCGAGGGTGGCAAGGTCAGGATAGCGCGCGCAGAAGAAACACCAGCAGCAGCCAGCCCGCCAAGACGGCCGCCGGCACGCCCAGCAGACGGACCAAACTTTTTGACTGAGCCTGCGCGAGGAAGGTCGCCGCCAGGAGCGCGCCTCCGGCCGGACCCAGCCAACGATGCGGCAGGGACAGCTCCAGATTCAGCCCGGGTATTTCCGCGCAAGCCTGCGCGATCCAGGTCATCCCGTGGAGCCACGCACCGGCGAGTCCGTTGATCCACGCCGCGGGGCCGGCAAGCCCATCGCTCACCCCGCAGGCGATGGACGCCATGCCGAGCATCAGCGGAATTTCCGAGAGCGGTACGAGTACGAGGTTCACGACGACACCGCCCCAGCTCGCCCGCCCGAAGTGTCCGAGGGTCAGGGGCGTGCCCGCGAGCGTGGCGGCGAGCGAGATGCAGAGTCCGGCGAGCAGGAATTTCCGGGCGCGCCAGCGGAGCCGCTGCGTCGCGGTCTGCGCGGCCGCTGGCGTGAGCCGCTCCTCCTCCGTCGGACGACCGCAAAGTTCCGCGGCGGGGCCCCCGGCGGCGATGATGCCGAGCACCGCCGCGTAGCTCAGTTGGAAGCCGGCGTCGGCGCAAGCCTCGGGCGTGAGCATCAGCGTCACCGCGCAGGCCAAGGCCAATGACTGCAGGGCCGGCGTATTGCGCTCGCCGATGCGACCACTCCAGAGGAAGGCGGCCATGATCCAGGCGCGGACCGAGGAGGGCGCCGCGCCCGTCACCTGCACGTAGAGCCAGAGTAGGGTGAGGATGACGACGCCGGCCGGGATTTCCGGCAGGCGTGCGCGGCGTGTCAGCCAGAGTAAGGCCGCCGCCATGCCCGCGATGTGCAGGCCGCTGATCGCGAAGAGGTGCAGCGTGCCGGTCGTCGCGAACGCTTCCTTGGCCTCCGCGGGCAGGAGCGCTGTCCGACCCAGCATCGTTGCGGCGAGCAAGGCGCCACCGTCGGGATCCTCCCAAGGCATGTTCCGCAACCAGGCGTCCAGCCGACGTTGTTGCGCCTGCCGCCAGCGCGCAAAGCGCGAGGCCGGCGCGAGTTCGCCGAGCACGCGGCCCCCTCGCAATTTCAGCGTCGCGCCCTGCGAGCGCAGCCAGGCGTCATAGCCGCCCGCGTCCTCCTTGAGCGCGCCGAGCCCGCCGGCGAGCATGAGTTCGGCGCCTTCGGCCGGACAGTCGCCGCGCGCGGAGAGCGCGACCCGTCGGCGGAAATAAGGCCCGTCGCGTTCGGTGATCCAGCCGAGACCATTCCAGCCCTCGCCGTCCGCTCGCGGGGTGGCGCGCTCGATCATGACCGGCAGTTCGACGAAAGGGCGGCGCACGACGGGGATGTCTTGCGGGGGCGTGCGGAGCTGGTGCCAGGCCGCGCCGAGGCAAAGCCCCGAGATCACGAGCATGACGGAAGCGAGCAGCGCGTGCGATCGGCCGGCCCAAGCGACGACGCCGGCGACGGCTCCCGAAAGCAGCCAAGGTCCGGGGTCGACGCCGAACCAGGCATCGAGCGAGCAGCCGAGGAGGAGGGGTAGGGCGAGCCAGAGCGCCGGACAGTGTCCGAAGCGGTCGGGGGTCAGGGAGTCTTGCTCCAGGGAGTCGGGCCTTGCCATGGACGGAGGCCATGGTCGCCGACGGGCAGGGATCGGACCTCCGCGGCGAGCAAACCCCAGGCGGGGTGCTTGGCGAGGGCCGGGTCCTGAAGCAGATTCCTTAGGGGTAAGATGACG
>JAUMEU010000053.1:0-3827 GCA_032120295.1 Opitutales bacterium
CCCTGGTGGAATCTATCGCGTACGCCGCACCGCCGAAGGGAAGGCCGCGCATGAGGCCGTCGCCAAGGCGCATCGTCCGTTCTCGCCGGCGCCGGCGAAGTCTGACGCCGAACTCCTCGGCCAGCTTTCGTCCGCCGACCAGGCGGTCGTCCGCCGTGGCCTTGAAGGCCTGACCTTCCGCGAGGCCAAGTCGCCCGCCGTCACCGAGGCGATCCGCGGCCTCCTCGCCCGTGAGGCTGACCTCGTGCTCGAGCACGCCATCCTCACCGCGGGCATGCGCCTCGCCGGCTTCACCGCCGCCGATCTCGCCACGGTCAAAGGACCGGTCGCCCAGGCCCGTCTCCTGCGCATCGTCTCCCAGACCCGCACCAAGGACCCTGATTACGGCGACGTCCTCAAGTTCGCGCTCGGCCAGGCAGATTCCGCGGACGCTGCGCTCGCCAAGAATGCTTACCTCGCCCTGATCAAGTCGCCCGACGCCGACACGATTCTTGCGCCGGTCTTCGGTCAGTGGCTGGCGCAACCTGCGCCCTCCGCGACGCAGGTCGCCGCCATGGGCAAGTTCGCCACCGCGCTGGCCGGTCAGCCCGGCGTCGCCAAGGGCATCGCCCAGATGCTTGCGCACGAGAAGGTCGCCGTCCGTCAGGCCGCTTTGCGCGCCATCTCTTCTCAGCCTCGCAAGGTCGACGCCAGGGAATGGCTGGCCGCGCTGGAAGCCCAGCTCGCCAAGGGTGCCTCGCCGCTCCTGTTGGATGCGCTCGCGCACGTGAAGGACAAGCGTTTCGATGCCGCGCTCAATGCCATCGCCGCCGACACGACGAAACCGTCGTCGCTCCGACTGAAGGCGCTGCTCGCCCTCTCCAGCAGTGGCGAAGACCTAAGCGACGCCGCCTTCAAGCTCCTCACCGATCTCTTCGTCGACCCGGCCAGCCCGGGTCTGCGCATGGACGCCGCCGCGCGTCTCGCCAACACCAAGCTCACTCCGGCCCAGTGGGATGCTTATCTCGCGCTGCTGCCGAACGCCGGTCCGCTGGAGCAGAACGAACTCCTCGTCGCGCTGGCCTTGCCCCAGAACACCAAGCGCATCTCCAAGGAGACCGGTCGTAAGATCGCCGTCGCCTTGAGCAAGTCCGCGATGCTGGGCACGTTCCGCCAAGATCTCGTGCGCAAGGCCTTCAGCTTCCTGCCGCGCGAAGTCTACGAGCTTCTTGAGCCCTCGTTCGACGCCGCGCTCGCGGCCAATGACGCCAAGCGTGAGCGCCTGGGCCCGTTGGCCCTGACGGCCATCAAGCAGGGCGATCCCGTCGCCGGCCGCGCCGTCTATGAATCCGGCAAGGGCGCCTGCATCGCCTGCCATAAGATCGACGCCAAGGGCAACGAGCTCGGGCCGAACCTCACCAAGATCGGGGGCATCCGGGCCGAACGCGAGCTCGTCGAGAGCATCCTCTTCCCGAGCTACAACATCGCCCGCGACTACGACCTGAATTCCTTCCAACTCACCGACGGCACCACCGTGCTCGGCCTCATCCAGGCGCGTTCCGCCGAGGGCGTGACCGTCAAGGAAGCCTCCGGTCAGAGCCGCCTCCTGCCCAACGAAGCGATCGCCTCTTCGACCCAGCTCACCACGAGCCTCATGCCGGCCGGCTTGGACGGCATGCTCAGCGAGAAGGAGTTGGTCGATCTCGTGGCGTATCTGCGATCCTTGAAGTGAGCGAAAGCCCGAGGCGCTTCCGAGAGGGCACGTGGACACGGGGTAGGGTCGGGACCGCGTCACGACATAGCTGAATCCCGGTAGGGCTGACCAACTTGGTCAGCCGTGCGGTTGAGCGAGGGCGCTCAACCCTACCTAAAGACACCTGGGGCAGCACGCGGTGCTGCCCTTACCTGCGATGCATGATGGCCTCTTGTTTTACCTCATTAACCACAGCCCCAGCACCGGCAGGGCGAGGATGAGGAGGCAGCCGCCGGAGCGGGGGCTGGAGTCATTGTAGAGGTCGTGGGCTCGATCTTCGGCCGCCCGGTTGATCCGTTCCTCGATGTCGGCTTCCAGGTCCGCGGGGATGCCGCCCTCACCGTATTCGTCGTCGGAGCTGAAGTTCTCGTCGTCGTATTCGTCGCTCATGTGGCCATGTTATGCCCAAGGGCTGGGGGTACGCAAGGGGTCGGTCCGTCATAACAGGCTGGAGCAAAGGCCGGGAATCCCCACGCTGGCGACAGCATGGCGACCATCCTTTGCATGAAGTGGGGCAAGAAGTACGGCCCGGAATACGTCAACCGACTCCACTCCATGGTGAGCCGCCACCTGACCATCCCGCATCGCTTCGTCTGCCTCACGGACGACAAGACGGGACTCAACGCCGGCATCGAGACCTTCCCGATCCCCAGCCTCGAACTGCCGGCCGGCGCCCCGGAGCGCGGCTGGACCAAGCTTGTCTCGTTCTCGCCGGCGCTGACCGCGCCCGGTGGCCCCGAGCTCAAGGGTGATATCCTCTTCCTCGACATCGACATCGTCATCGTCGGCAACATGGACGGCTTCTTCGACCACCCGGGCGACTTCCTGATCATCCGCGACTGGCAGAAGGGCGACTACACCGGAAACTCGTCGGTCTACCGCTGGCGCGCCGGCACTTATCCGGACGTCCTCGAATATTTCCGCGCGAACCTCGACGCCGTGCGCAAGCGTCACCGCAATGAGCAGGAGTTCCTGACCGCACACCTGAGCGCGCAGGGCAAGGTCAGCTATTGGCCGGCGACCTGGTGCCGTAGCTTCAAGAAGCACTGCGTGAAATATTTCCCGTTTTCGCTCTGGCAGACCCCGGAGATCCCGGCCGACGCCAAGATCGTCGTCTTCCATGGGCTCCCGAATCCGCCCGACGCGCTCGTCGGCCGCAGCGGCAAGTGGTATCGCCGCGTGCTGCCTACGCCGTGGATCGCGGAGAATTGGAAATAAGCGCGGAGCGCTTATTTCCAGGGGACACGTGGGCAAGGGGACACGGGGACAAGGGGAGCAAGAACCCAAAAGGGAACCGGAGACCGGATGATTGGCTGGGGTGTTGATGCCTCAGCTAACTTTCCGGTTACCGCTTTCCTATTGAATCAGCCCCTTGTCCACGTGTCACCGTGCCCACATGTCCCCTCGAAAGCGCCTTGCGCTTTCGCTTACTTCGCTTCGTCCGCGGCCTCGTCGTTGGCGGCTTCTTCCTTGGCCTGGGCCTGACTGCTCAGGATGGGCTGGGCGAAAAGACGACCGTCGGGGAGGTTGGCGATGTAGCCTTCGCCGATGAGGAACGAAAGATCCGTGAGCACCTGGGTCTTCGCGGCGTCTTCGGCGTTTTCGCCGGCGAGCGCGAGCACGAGGTCCTTGGCCTGCTGGGCCGGCTTACGATCGAGCGAGTCGAAGAGCTTGGCCATCGGATCGCTGAAGGTGGACTTCGGGTCGCGGCAGCGGCGACGCACGGAGCACGCGTAGGTGATGCCCTTGGAGCCCTTCTTGTAGAGGTGGAAGCCTTCCTTGCGGAGGCGGCCGCGGATGCCGTTGGCGGTGTCGAGGGGGAAGGCGCGTTGCAGTTCGAGGGCGTAGCGCACGGAATCGCGGAGGGGGCCGGGATTCAGCTCTTCGAGCAGGCGGCCGGCGAAGCGGATCCACGGATGGGTCTTTACCACGAGGTCCTTGCGGAAGGCCTGGAGGAAGCCGCGGGCGGCGTCGAGGGACTCGAGGCGTTCCGGTTCGCCTTCCTTGCGGTCCTTCGGGGCGTATTCGCTGCGGGTGGACATCGACTTCAGCCAAGCGTCGATCTGTTCCTGTTCGCGGACCATCTCGAGGCGGC
>JAUMEU010000054.1:0-15229 GCA_032120295.1 Opitutales bacterium
GGCGTCCTTAACTTCTTCGAGTTTGAACGGTTTGATGATGGCGACGACGAGCTTCATGGTGGTGTGTTAGGTTGGGTTAGGCGTTCGGTTGAGCAAGTCCACTTATGCACCCCCCGTGCCAAGTCCCCGTAGGAGGGGGTAGGACTTACGATTGAGTATTTTTGAGCAGGGCGTCGGCGACGGCCGACAGTTTTTCGGCAGATTTGAGGCCTGGCGCCAGTTCGATACCGCTGTTCAGGTCGAAAAAGTCCGCTCCGGAGGCCGCCGCGGCCAGGATATTGTCGGGTCCCAGTCCACCGGCCAGCAACCACTGGGAGTCTGGATAGCGCTTACGCAGTTGGGCGAAGCGGGTCCAGTCGGAGGTCTTGCCGGTGCCCCCGAAGGCATCCTTGGCATGGGCGTCGTGGACGAATCCGACGGCCAGCGGAATCAGGTCAGCGGGCCATTCGGCGCCGTCGGCGAGCTTGGGCGCGAGCCAGAGGCGGGCGGGGCCCACCGTCGCGGAGAGCGCCTTGGGATCGCACTCCGCTTTGGTCGGATCGAAATGAGCCTGCACGATGGCGAAGCCTTCGGCCAGCAACGCGGTCGCTTCGGCGAAGGACGGATTGACCGTCACGGCGATTCGCTTGGCCGCCGGGATCTCGCGGAGCAGTTGGGCGCGGGCGGCGGCAGGCACGCAGCGTGCCGAACCCGGCCAGCAGTTCACGCCGAGGAAGTCGGCGCCTTGGGCGAGGGCCGTGGCGGCGTCGGCGGAGCGGGTGATCCCGCAGACCTTGATGCGCGCCTGGCCGATCATGCGAGCGCGGCGACCACGGCGTCGCGGATGGCTTTGGCGGTCGGCGCCGCGGCGGTGCCGGCGAGCGGGATGCCGGCCTTGCGGAGCGCATCGGCGGTCGTGGCGCCGATGGCGACGGCCTTGGGCTGGCGCGCGCCGGCGTCAGGGCGCAGCGAAGCGGCCTGGTGCAGGAAAGATTCCACGGCTGACGGGCTCGCGAAGACGATCGCATCGGCGCCGCGGCGGCGGAACTCGGCGGCCTCAGGAGACTCGGCGACGGACTTCTCTTCGGTCGCGTAGACCTTGATCACGTCGACGATCGCCATGGCGCCGTCGGCGAGCAGGCGCGGCAGCTCGGGGGTGTTGAGGTTCCCGGTGACGACGAGGAGCTTCTGGTTCTCGACGTCGTGCTTGGCCATCAGTTCGCGCCCCAGCGAAAGGGCGTCGTTCTGCGTGGCGGTGAGGTCGGAATCGAGGTGATACTGGCGCAGGGCCTTCTCCGTCGCGGGGCCGAGGCACGCGAAGCGCACGCCGCCGACGGAGCGGATGTCGGTGAAGCGTTCGAAGAAACGGTCGAAGAAACCGCGCACGCCGTTGGCGCTGGTGAAGACGACCCAGTCGTATTCGCCCATGGCGTCGAGGACTTCGCTGAGCACGGTGTCATCGGGCTCGAACTTGATCTCGAGCAGCGGGAGTTCGGAGACGGCCGCGCCGGCTTCGACGAGGGCGTCTTTCCAGTCGGCGCCGCGTCCTTCCGGACGGGTGAGGACGACCAAGCGGTCGCGCAGGGGGAGTTTGCTCATGTTCAGCGGGGCAGGATCTGGCGGAGGATGTCATCGGCCAGCGCGGAAGCCGCGGCGAGGTCGGTGACGGGGAAGGCGAAGTCGCGGCGACCGAAGTCGGCGCGGTAGAGGTGCACGCGGCCCGCGGCGTGGTGGCAGGCGAACGCGGTGTGGCAGCCCTCGCCAAGCTTGGCGAGGAACAGGCGTTCGACGGTCACGGAGTAGGTCGTGGCGGCGCAGCCGGCGGCGAGATACCGCGCGACTTCGGCGGAGCGGGACTGGATGGCGACGGCGCCCTGGCCGGCGGCGGGCACCATGTCGGTGAGCGCGACGGGTTCGAGGCTCAGGCCAGGCCATTCCTTGATGCCGAGACGGTTGAGTCCGGAGGCGGCGAGGTACGACGCATCGGCGTCGCCGTTGGCGAGTTTCTTCAGGCGCGTGTCGACGTTGCCGCGCAGTTCCGTCCACTGCGCCTGCGGGAAGGCGAGGGCGCCCTGCGCGCGGCGGCGCGGGCTGCCGGTGGCGATGAGCTTCGGGCTGGCGATGTCGGTGCGGCGCACGAGCACATCGCGCGCGTCCTGACGCGGCAGGCAGACGGCGATGGCGAGTCCGGCCGGCATCTCGGTCGGGAGGTCCTTGGAGCTGTGGATCGCGAGGTCGGCTTCGCCGCGCAGGAGGGCTTGTTCGAGTTCGGCGGTGAAGAGGCCCTTGCCGCCTTGCTTCTCGAGCGACCAGCTCGCCTGGCGGTCGCCGGTGGTGGTCAGGATGCGGATCTCCGTGGGTCGGCCGAGGGCCGCCTGCAGGCGGGCGGCGGCGTCGTGCGTCTGCTGGAGAGCCAGTGGGCTGCCGCGGGTGACGATGACGATGGGACCAGACATATCAGAAGTGGACGTAGCCGTGGCGGAGCAGCCAGAGGACGCCCCAGGCGGCGGGCACGGCGAGGTTGGCGAAGAGCAGGGCGGTGGCGGCGATACGGAGAGCGCCCCAGGGACGCTCCATGCCGGCCAGGTAAGCGATCACCGCCCCGCAGAGCGCGGTGGGGATGCCGATGCCGACGCCCACCCAGACGACGCGGTCGTAAGGGTCGGCGACATGGCCGAGGAAGACCTGGCCGCCCTTGTAGGACATCAGGATCGCCGCATAGAGCGCCCCGGCGGAAAGGAAGAGGGAGAACGCCTGGACGACGCCATAGGCGCGGGAGTCGTCTTCGGTGAGTTCGGTGGACACGCCGTCAGCAAAGACACCCCCTGTGGGACTTCCAAGTTTCAAGTTTCCGCGGGGCGGGAATATTCCGCCCCGGGAAGCCTGCTCAGTGTCCGCCGAGGCCTTCGTGCTCCTTGATGTATTCCTGCTTCAGGCCCAGGGCTTCCGGGGCATGCAGGACGAGCATCTTCATGCGGATGTCGGCCGGCACGGACGCGGCGGTGGCCTTCGAGACGAAGATCATCAGCAGGATCGACAGCGGCACGGCCCAGATGGCGGGCTGTTCGCAGAGGATGCGCGCGAGCGGGTGCGCGACCCAATAGTCGGCGATGCCCTTGGCAAGCGGGTGGTCGGCCCAATAGGCCGCGAGCTCCGCGGCGTCGGTGAGCTTCTTCGCCTTGGCGACGGCGACGTCGGAGACGGAGGTCAGGGTGATGGCAGCCAGCGCGCTGAGACCGCCGACGAGCATGCCCGTGGCCGCGCCTTTCATGGTCATGCCGCGCCACCACACGCTCATGAAGAGCAACGGGAAGTAGCTGGCCGCCGCGATGGCGAAGGCCTGGCCGACCATGAAGTTGATCTCGAGCGCTTCGACCTGCGAGCCGAGGCCGACAGCGACGATGCCGACGATCAAGGCCGACCACTTGAAGGCCTTCAGGCGCTGTTCCGGGGAGGAGGCCGGGCGGAGCATGCGGCCGTAGATATCGTGCGCGAGGGCGCTGGACATCGAGACGAGCAGGCCGGAGAAGGTCGACATGAACGCGGCGAAGGCGCCGGCGCAGGTGATGCCCGAAAGGATGGAACCGAGCAACGGATGGTCGCGGCCGGCGAGCAGCGTGGGCAGTTCGAGCACGACCTTGTCCGTGCCCTTGGCGCCGACGGCGTCGTAGAGCTCGGGCGTGAGCGAGCGGCCGATGACGCCGTAGACCGGCGGGAAGACGTAGAAGACGCCGATCAGGATCATCACCCACATCGTCGTGCGCTTCGCGGCGACGCCGTCCGGATTCGTGTAGAAGCGGACGAGGATGTGCGGCAGGCCGGCGGTGCCGCAGACGAGCGCGATGATCAGCGAGTAGGTGTAGAGGAGCGAGTAGGGCTTCTTGTTCGCCTCGAGCGCGGTCTTCTCCTCCGGGGTGCCGGCCGCGGCGATGGAGGCGTCGACGGCCTTGGTGGTGAGCTTGCCGAACGGGGCGATCCAGGCCTCGTCCTTCGGAGCCTTGGCCGGGAGCGCCTTGCGCTCGATGCCGGGCACCGCGGTCACGGTGGTCTCCTGGGCGGTCTTGTTGATCGCGAGGTGCTGCTGGTAATGGCCGACGACCGCGGCGAGCACGAAGATGGGCAGGGTGATGGCGAAGACCTTGAGCCAATACTGGAAGGCCTGGACGAGCGTGATGCCCTTCATGCCGCCGAGCGAGACGTTGAGGGTGATGACCGCGCCCACGACCACGACGCCGGCCCAATAGGGCAGGCCGGGGAAGATATATGCCAGCGTGGTGCCCGCGCCCTTCATCTGGGGCATGGTGTAGAAGAAGCCGATGAAGAGCACGAAGCAGACCGCGATCTTGCGGAACATCGGCGAATCATAACGGCCCTCGGCGAAGTCCGGGATGGTGTAGGCGCCGAAGCGGCGCAGCGGACCTGCGATGAATAGCAGCAGGAAGAGGTAACCGCAGGCGTAACAGACGGGATACCAGAGCGCGTCGTAACCCGTGGCCATCACCATGCCGGCCACGCCCATGAAGGAAGCGGCGGAGAGGTATTCGCCCGAGATGGCGGAGGCGTTCCAACCGACGGAGACCGAGCGGCCCGCGACGAAGAAGTCGCCGGCGCTCTTGGATTTTCCGGCGGTCCAGAAGCCCATGCCGACGGTGATGACGACGGTGGCGAGCGAGCAGACGGCGATCCAGGGGTCGATGCCAGCGGCGGCGAGGAGGGCGTTCATGTTACTTGGTCAGGCCGTCCTGGGCGGCTTTGGCTTCGGCGTCCTCGAGCGCGATCGAGCGCTTGATGAAGACATAGGAAATGATCCAGACGAAGGGGAAGAAGAGGACGCCGAGGATCAGCCAAGTGAGGGTGAACCCGAAGACGCGCTGAGCCATGAACGCCGGCTGGTAATAGTTCAGCAAGGGCAGGGCGACGAGCGCCACGGCGAAGCAGAGGGCGCAGGCGATGGAGAGCTTGAGCTGGTCGCGCATCAGGCGCGCCAGGAAGGCATCCGAATGGATGGCCTCAGGGGTGGGGGAGGACTCGCTCATGGGGTTGGGGGTAGTCCGTGGAATTATCGCCCGACTGCAACCCGAGGATTTCCACTTGATTTGGCTTAATGCAAGAGTATTGCATCTATTATTCCTATGAAAAACCTCGGGTCCCCCTCGCTCCGTCCCGTCTTCATCCTCGCCGCCTCGACGCTCGCCTTGGCCGCCCAGGACAAGCCCGCCGCTCCTGAGAAGCTCAAGACGGTCGTGGTCAAGGGCACGGCCATCGGCGGCGAAGTCACCGCCGTGTCGCCGACCCTGATCCTCTCGAGCACGGTCCTCGACCGATTGCCCCAGTCCAATATCGGTGACCTGCTCGCCGACCTCCCCGGCGTGGTTTCGAGCTATTTCGGTCCCAACGCCGGCCGGCCGGTCATCCGCGGCCTCGAAGGCGACCGCCTTAAGATCACCCAGAACGGCGTCAGCAGCCTCGACGCTTCCTCCTCGAGCCCGGACCACGCGGTGAGCGTCGACCCGCTCGCCATCCGCGAAGCCCAGGTCCTTCGCGGTCCGGCTGCCCTCCTTTACAGCACCAGCATCCTGGGCGGCGTCATCAACCTCGTCGACGCGCGCATCCCGGATCAGCGCCTCGCCCAGCGCCAGTCGGTCACCGGCCGCCTCGGCTCCGTCGACGGCCTCCGCTCCGTGGGCGTGCTTGCCGAAGGGTCGGTCGGTTCGTTCTCCTACCATGTCGACGGCTTCGATAAGTCGACGGACGACCTCCGCACGCCGGTAGGGCGCATCGCGGACACGTCGGCGGATAACCGCGGTGCCGGCCTCGGTTTCTCGTATCTCACCTCCAATGGTTACGTCGGCCTTTCCTATTCCGGTCTGGATTCCAACTATGGCGTCGCCGAAGAGGATATCATGATCGGCCTGGAGCAGCGCCGCTGGGATCTCGCGGGTAAGGCCGAGGTGGCCGGCTCGGTCGTCCGTTCCCTCGCTTACCGCGTCGGCGTGGCCGACTATGCGCATACGGAATTCGAAGGCGGCGCGCCGGAGAGCACGTTCACGAACCAAGGATGGGACGGCCGTCTCGACCTCGAACTGGTGAAGATGGGCTCAGTCGAAGGCGTGGTCGGCCTGCAGGCCAGCCGCTTCGAATTCGGCGTGGTCGGCGACCATGCGTTCCTCCCCGACACCCGTAACACGGCCATGGCCACGTTCGGCTCCTTCGTCCAGACCCTCGCCCCTGACCAGCGCCTGCGCTACGGTTTCCGCGTCGAGCACGCGCAGGTCGATGCGTCCGCATGGACGCACGACGGCGTCACCACGAATCCCCCGGCGGGTTCGGCCTCCTTCACGCCCGCGAGCTTCGCCTTCGCCTGGGCCAAGGATCTGAATCCTTCCTGGACCTCGACGATCAACCTGACCCGCACCGAGCGCGCCCCTAATTTCCAGGAACTCTACGCCGACGGCCCGCACGTGGCCACGGACGTCTATGAGGTCGGTAACCGTAACCTCGGCAAGGAGCAGGGCTTCGGCCTGGAATGGGAGCTCGCCAAGGTGCGCGGCCCGCTGTCCGGTAGCTTCTCGGTCTATTACAACCGCTTCTCCTCCTTCATCGCGCTGCAGCGTAACGGCTACGGGCCTGACCTGTCCGCAGGCGGCGGTCATGATTACTCGAGCGGCGGCACCGATGAGCTCGCGCGTTATGACTTCACCTCGGTCCCGGCCGATTTCTTCGGTTCGGAAGTGAAGGTCAACGTCCAGTTCATCGACACCCCGGTCTCGAAGCTCGGCCTGGAGTGGTATGGTGACTTCGTCCGCGCCTCCAACAGCGATACCTCCGAGGCCCTGCCGCGCATCTCGCCCGGCCGCATCGGGGTGGCCCTGCATGGCCTCGAGTCGGGCTGGACCTGGCGCCTCGATGCGACCTATCACTTTGCGCAGAACCACACCGCTCCTGATGAGACCCGGACCGCCGGCTTCACGATGGTCGGCGCCAGCCTGGCCCACCCGATCAAGTTCGCCCAGCTGGACGGACAGTTCACGCTCCGCGTCATCAACCTCCTCGACCAGGAAGCCCGCAACGCCTCCTCGTTCATCAAGGATGCGATGCCGCTGCCCGGCCGCGGTATCGAGGCCGGCCTGCGTCTGAATTTCTGAGGATCATGGCCGCCTTTTCGGCTGGGAAGCGTCGGGCTGGGAGTCATCTTCGAGGCGTATGCCTAGGCTAAGCACACCCGGGCTCTTCTTGCTCTCCGCCGCGGTGCTTCCCTTGGCGGCGCAAGTCCCGTCTCCCGCCGCGCCCGCGCAGGCCTTGGCCCCCATCACGGTGCGGGGGAAACTCGACGATCCCACCCGCCCGGCGGTCGTGCTCACCGAGTCCGAACTGAACCGGCTTCCGCAGGCGACCGTGGCTGACCTGCTGGCGACCGTCCCCGGCATTGTCTCCAGTTACTTCGGCCCGAATTCCGGCCGACCGATCGTCCGCGGCCTGGACGGAGACCGCCTCAAGGTGACCCAGAACGGCGTCAGCAGCCTCGACGCCGCGAGCTCCAGTCCTGACCACGCGGTGAGCGTCGATCCTCTCGCGATTCGCGAGGCGCAGGTGCTCCGCGGCCCGGCGGCCTTGCTCTACAGCACCAGCATCCTCGGCGGGGTCGTCAATCTGGTGGACAGCCGTATCCCGGACCAGCGCCTGGCCGCCCGCCGCGTCGTGCAGGGACGCGTCGGCTCGGTCGACGGCCTGCGTTCCCTCGGCGTGCTGGCCGAAGGCTCGGCCGGCGATTACGCCTTTCACTTCGACGGCTTCGATAAATCCACGGCAGACCTCCTCACCCCGGTCGGCCGGATCGCGGATACGGCATCCGCCAGCAACGGCGCGGGCTTCGGGGTGTCGCGCCTCCTGCAGGACGGATATGTCGGGATTTCTTATTCCGGTTTGGATTCGACCTACGGGGTGGCCGAGGAGGACGTGGAGATCGCCCTGCGTCAGCGTCGCTGGGACCTCGCCGGAAAATCCCATGCGATCTCCGAGGTCGTCCGCTCGGTGAGTTATCGCGTGGGCCTCGCCGATTACGCGCACACCGAGTCCGTGGCCGGCGTGGCGGGCAGTCGCTTCACCAACCAAGGTTGGGACGGTCGGCTTGACCTCGAACTCGCGAAACTTGGGTCCGTCGAAGGCATGGTGGGCGTCCAGGCGGGCAGCTTCGACTTCGGCGTCAAAGGCCTCGAGGCCTTCCTGCCTGACACCCGCAACCGGAACGCCGCGGCCTTCGGTTCCTTCGTCCACCCGCTCGCCGCCGATCAGCGGCTGCGCTATGGCTTCCGCGTCGAAGCCGCGCAGGTCGACGCCGCCGCCTGGACGAATCAGGGCGCCCTCGGGGTCGATCCGCCCGCGCATTCCTCCTCGTTCCTGCCGGCGAGCTTCGCCTTCGCCTGGGTGAAGCACTTGGATCCGGCCTGGACCTCGACGATCAACCTCACGCGCACGCAGCGCGCACCGAACTTCCAGGAACTCTACGCGGACGGCCCGCACATCGGCACCGCCGCCTACGAGGTCGGCGACCGCGGCATGGGGATGGAAGAGGGCGTCGGGCTCGAGTGGGAGCTCGCCAAGATCCGGGGCGCGACCTCCGGCAGCTTCTCGGTCTACTACAACCGCTTCGCCTCCTTCATCGCCCTGCAGCGAAACGGCTTCGGCCCCGACCTCCGTGCCGGCGGCGGGGCTGACTACTCGAGCGGCGGCGTCGATGAACTCGCCCGCTATGACTTCGTGGCCGTGCCGGCGGATTTCTTCGGCACGGAAGCGAAGGTCAACTTCCAGTTCGTCGATACGTCTGAGTCCAAACTCGGTCTGGAATGGACCGCCGATTACGTCCAGGCGTCCAACCGCGACACTTCCGAGCCGCTGCCGCGGATCTCGCCCGGACGCGTGGGCGCCGCCCTGTATGGCTTGGCCTCCGGCTGGTCTTGGCGCGTGGACGCGACCTATCACTTCGCGCAGGACCGGGTCGCGGCGGACGAGACCCGGACGGCCGGTTTCACGATGGTCGGCGCCAGCCTGACGCGGTCCTTCGCCTTCGACGGCGGGACCGGCCAGTTCACCCTGCGCGTGATCAACCTCCTCGACCAGGAAGCCCGCAATGCCTCGTCCTTCGTGAAGGACCTCATCCCGCTGCCCGGCCGCGGCATCGAAGCCGGACTGCGGCTGGCTTTCTGAGCGGGTTTCACCTCGTCAACCTTCGGGCTGCATCTACTCCTTCCGCATGCGTCTCCTGCCCCTGCTCGTCGCCGCCTCCACCCTGACCGTCGCGTATGCCGACCCCGAGCCTAAGCCCCTCGGTAAGATCGTCGTCATGGGCCGGCAGGACAGCCTGCTCGGGGTCGCCGACTCGGCCACGATCGGCGTGACGGGCGCGGTGCAGCTGGGGGAGCGTCCGCTCCTTCGTCCGGGCGAGATCCTGGAGACGGTCCCGGGTCTGATCATCACGCAGCACGCCGGCGGCGGTAAGGCCAATCAGTACTTCATGCGGGGGTTCAATCTGGACCACGGCACCGACTTCGCGACGTTCCTCGACGGCGTGCCGCTCAATATGCCCTCGCACGGCCACGGTCAGGGTTACGCGGACATGAACTTCGTCATCCCCGAGCTCGTCGAGCGGGTGAACTATCAGAAGGGGCCTTACTACGCCCAGACCGGAGATTTCGGCACCGCCGGCGCGGCATACCTCGAGACTTTTCGTACGCTACCCAAGTCGCTGCTCCTCATCGAGGGCGGCTCCTTCGGTTATGGTCGACTGCTCGTCGCGGATTCGGTCAAGGCGGGCTCCGGTGACCTCCTCTACGCCCTGCAAGGCGCGCATTCCGACGGTCCTTGGCTGATGGGTGACGACTACCGCCGCGCCAACGGCCAGCTCTCCTGGTCGCGGGGGGATGGTCACGATGGTTTCACGACGACCCTGCGATTCTACCAAGGCGAGTGGAATACGAGCGACCAGATCCCGCTCGCACTCGTCGAATCCGGTGCGCTCTCGCGGTGGGGGAACATGGACCCGACCAATGGTGGCGATTCCCGCTATCTCTCCTGGTCGGCCGACTGGCGCCACCGCCACGGCGGCTCCGAAAATCGCTTTCAGGCCTACGTGTTCCGCTACGAACTGGATCTCTTCTCCAACTTCACCTACGCGCTCAATGACCCGGTCAACGGTGACCAGTTCGAGCAGCAGGACGCCCGCACCGCGGCCGGTTTCAGCTATGTCCGTCACCTCCACGCCGAGTGGGACCGTCGTCCGACCGAGACCTCCTTCGGCGTGCAGTTCCGCCACGACTGGGTCGAGAACGGTCTCCACTCCACCGATGACCGGGTGCGTCTCTCGACGACCTCCCAGCATGAGCTGGGCGTGGGCACGCTCGGGCTCTTCGCCGAACATCGCGTGCAGTGGACGCCGACCTTCCGCAGCGTGATCGGCGGCCGCGGCGACCTGCAGTTCGCCGACGTGAACTCCCTCGCCACGCCGGCCGACTCAGGCGACGCCTCGATGGCGCTCTTCAGTCCGAAACTGACCCTGGCCTGGGGTCCGTGGGACAAGACCGAATACTTCCTCCAGGCCGGCTATGGCTTCCACAGCAATGACGTACGTGGCGCCACGCTGTCCTCCGGTCCGCTGCGGGGTCTCGTCCCGGCCCGCGGTGCCGAGATCGGCGTCCGCACGCTCGCGATCAAAGACCTGCAGAGCACCGTGTCGCTCTGGTATCTCCGCACGCAGTCCGAACTCGTCTTCATCGGCGACGCCGGCGCGGTCGAGCCTTCGGACGGCAGCGACCGCTATGGCGTCGAGTGGGCTAATTACTGGACTCCTTATAAGTGGCTTTCGTTCGACCTCGATGTCTCCGCCTCACAGGCGCTGTATCGTGACGTCCCGGTCGGCCAGCGCAGTGTGGAAGGGGCCATCGACACGGTGATCGCCGCCGGCGTGACCGTGCGCGATCAGTCAGGTTGGTCGGGTTCGCTCCGCCTCCGTTACTTCGGTCCGCGTGACCTCGATGCCGCTGGTGCGGCCCGTTCGGAGCAGACGATCATGCTGAACGCCTCGGTCAGCTATCAGCTCAACGCGAACTGGGAGGCGACCCTCAGCATCCTCAACATGCTCGACCGCCTCGACCAGGACATCGCTTATTCTTACGAGTCCTCCGCCACCGGCGGCACGGACGGCATCCACTTCCATCCGGTGGAGCCCCGCCAGTTCCGTCTCGCGCTGACGGGTCGGTTCTGAGCCGCGGGAAGCGGTTGCCATGAGGGGTAGGGGTGTTTGAATCCCCTCACCCCCATGCGAAGCCTCGTCCTATTGCTTGCCTCTGTCGTCTGCCTGACGGCGGCCGACAAGCCTAACGTCCTATTCCTGCTCTCGGACGACCATAGCTACCCGTATCTGAGCTGCTATGGCGACGCCAACGTGCGTACGCCGGCCCTGGATAAGCTGGCCGCAGAGGGCATGAAGTTCCGCCGCTTCTTCACCGCCGCCCCGCAGTGCGTGCCTTCGCGCGCTGCCTTCCTCAGCGGCCGTTCGCCGGTCGCCGCCCGGATCACGCGCTTCTCATCGCCGCTGCCCCGCGATGTGGTCACGTTCCCGGAAGTCCTTAAGCAGGAGGCGGGCTATTACGTCGGCGTGGTCGGTCGGTCCTATCACCTCGACGGCTCCGGCAAGGGCGACGACGGGCTGGGTAAGTTCCTCGTGGACGGTGGCTACAAGACCTTCAAGGACCGTCTTGATGTCGTGCAGACGGGCTCCGATACGCAGGCCGTCGAGCAGGCCGCGGCGTTCCTCGAAGGCCGTCCGAAGGACAAGCCCTTCTGCCTCTGGGTGAACTTCAGCGACCCGCACCATCCGTGGTCCGCCCCGTCCAGCTATCGTTCCGATCCCGCGTCGCTCAAGCTGCCGGCTCATGTACCCGACCTACCCGGCGTACGCGAACAATACGCCGACCACTGCGCCGAGGTGAACCGCGTCGACGAGACCGCCGGCAAGGTGCTCGCGCTGCTTGATCGTCTCGGACTCGCGAAGGACACCCTCGTGGTCTTCGCCGGCGACAACGGCCAGGCGCTGCCGCACGGCAAGGGCTCGCTGTATGACCCCGGTTGCAACGTCCCCTTCGTCGTCCGCTGGCCCGGCGTCGTGGCTCCGGGCGGCGATTCCTCGGCCTTGCTGAGCGGCGAAGACCTCGGACCGACGGTGCTCGCCGCCGCCGGCCTGAAGTCTGCGCCCGGCATGACGGGCGTCAGTTTCCTGCCGGTCCTGAAGGGTGAGGCGGCCAAGACGCGTGACTATGTCTTCACGGAACGCGGACCGCACGGCAGCGCCCCGGTGCAGGTCGGGATGAGCAACAGCGGCTACGATCTCTCCCGCGCGGTCCGCAGCGAGCGCTACAAGGCCATCTATAACTGTACGCCGTGGCTGCCTTATGGCCCGGTGGACAGCGCCGGCGGTTCGGCCTGGCGGTCGATGGTCGCGCAGCATGCCGACGGCAAGATGACCGCTGGTCTCGCCTCGACGTATTTCACCACGCCCCGGCCGGTGTATGAGTTCTATGACCTCGAGAAAGATCCCGCTGAGCTGAATAACCTCAGCGGCAAGCCCGAGGTCGCCGAAGCCGAACGCGCGCTCCGACTGGAGATGGCCAAGAAGATGATCGCTGACTTCGACTATCTGCCGCTGCCGGCGATCCCGGGCGGTCAGCCGGCCAAGAAGGGTAAGGGCAAGGCGAACGCCGATGCCGCCGCCGATCGCGCCCCGCTATTCCAGAAGCTGGATGTGGATCGTGACGGCAAGCTGAGCCGCGCGGAGTTCTCCGTCGGCCGTTCCGCCGCCGACGCCGCCGAATGGTTCGCGCGCCGCGACGCCGATGGCGACGGCTTCATCAGCCGCACGGAGTTCCTGCCGGGTAGTCCGCAGGGCAAGGCGCCGGCCGCGAAGTAAGCGGGCACGAAAAAGGGCCGACTTGCGTCGGCCCTTTTGTTTTCCGGTTGCCCGGCGACCCTTACTTGGTCGTGTACTCGGCCTGGGCGCCGCGGATGTTGCGCTTCTGGACCCAGGGCATGAGGGAGCGGAGACGCTGGCCGGTCTTTTCGATCGGGTGGTTCTCGCCCTTCTTGAGGAGCTTGTTGTAGTTCTTGAGGCCGCCCTTGTATTCCTTGACCCACTGGGCGGTGAACTTGCCGGACTGGATCTCCTTGAGGATCTCGCGCATCGCCTTGCGGGACGAGCTGTTGATCACGCGGGGACCGCGGGTGATGTCGCCGTACTTGGCGGTCTCGGAAATCGAGAAGCGCATGCCGGAGATACCGGACTCGACCATCAGGTCGACGATGAGCTTCAGCTCGTGGAGGCACTCGAAGTAGGCCATCTCGGGCTGGTAGCCGGCTTCGACGAGGGTCTCGTAGCCCACCTTGACGAGTTCGGAGGCACCGCCGCAGAGGACGGCCTGCTCACCGAAGAGGTCGGTTTCGGCTTCTTCTTTGAAGGAGGTCTTGATGACGCCGGCGCGGGTGCCGCCGATGCCCTTGGCCCAGGCGAGGGCGGTCTTGGTGGCCTTGCCGGAGACGTCCTGCTGGACGGCGATGAGGGCGGGGACGCCCTTGCCTTCGACATACTGGGCGCGGACGACGTGGCCCGGGCCCTTGGGGGCGACCATGGCGATGTCGACGTTCTTGGCGGGCTTGATCAGCTTGTAGTGGATCGAGAGGCCGTGGATGAAGAGGACGGTCTTGCCACCCTTGCCGAGGTTCGGGGCGATGTCCTTCTCCCAGACGGAGGCCTGCTTCATGTCGGGGATACCGACGAGCATGACGTCGGCGCGACGGACGGCTTCGGCGGTCTCATAGACCTTGAAACCCTTCTTCTTCGCGGCGGCGGCGGACTTGGAACCCTTGTACAGGCCCACGATGACGTTGAGTCCGCTGTCGCGGAGGTTCATCGCGTGGGAATGTCCCTGGGAACCGAAGCCGAGGACGGCGAGGGTCTTGTTCTTGAGGAAGCCGAGATCGGCGTCCTTGTCGGTGTACACTTTGGCAGGCATGGTGTTTGGTGGAAAAGGGTTACTTCTTGACGGCCTTCTTGAGGCCGCGGGGCAGGGCGACGGCGCCGGTGCGGGCGGAAGCGAGGATGCCGTAAGGGCTGATCAGCTCGAGGAAGGCGGCGATCTTGTTCTCGTTGCCGGTGAACTCGATGACGACGGTGTCGTGGGCGACGTCGACGACCTTGGCGCGGAAGAGGGAGGCGATCTCGATGATCTCGGTGCGGGTCTTGGTGTCGCACTTCACCTTGCAGAGGATGAGCTCGCGGGCGACGTGTTCGACCTCTTCGCGGGAGAAGTCTTGGACGGTGATGACGTTGATCAGCTTGTCGAGGGCCTTGACGCAGCGGTCGAGGGCGGCGTCGTCGGCGACGACGGTCGCGGTGATGCGCGAGTAGGCCGGGTCGTGGGTCGGGCCGACGTTGAGGGTCTCGATGTTGAAACCGCGGCCGGAGAGCATGCCGGCGACGCGGGCCAGGACGCCGAACTTGTTTTCGACGAGGGCGGAGAGCGTGTGCTTCTTCTTGGGGGGCGTCATGGCGACTGGAGAGTGTGATGGAAGGGGTGGACGGAGAGGGACTCGAACCCACGACATTCTGCGTGTAAAGCAGACGCTCTAACCAACTGAGCTATCCATCCAGAGGAAGGGTTGGTATAGGGAAGCCCCCCGCCTTTTGTCCACTATGAAAACCGCCCCGCGGGCTTGCTCCGGGCCCGTTCGGCCCGCAATCTGCGGGCCAATGGACCCTGTCCGCCGTCAACGCATCCTGGAGGCTCTCCAAGCCCTCTCCCAGCCGGGCCTCCCCAAGGACGGCCTTTTGGCCTGTATGAAGGTGCTCGATGCGGAAGTGGCGGCCCCGGATTCGGGCCTGCCGGGCGACCTCGATCACTATCTCCGCCGCCGTTCCTACGAGAAGGCCTTGGTCTATCTGCAGGGCGGCACTCCGGGCTCGGGGACCTGCGGACGCGGCGCATGAGCGGCAATCCTTTCGATAAGCTGGACGGTCAGGACCTGCCGCCCGGCCCGCCCCCGAAGCCGGTCGTGCCCGCCGCCAAGGCGAAGCCGAAACTGGGCAAGGTGATCCTGCAATACGAACGCGCCGGCCGCGGCGGCAAGGAAGTGACCATCCTCAAGGGGCTCTGGATCGAGTCGCAGGAGATGCGCATGCGCGAGGCGCTGCTCAAGGAACTCAAGC
>JAUMEU010000055.1:0-1513 GCA_032120295.1 Opitutales bacterium
CACGTCGTCGTCCTCGACCCCTCGGTCCGCGAAGAAGTCCGTAAGGTCCTGCTCGCCACCCCTGGCGTCGCGCAGGTGCTCGATGCCGAAGGCCAGGCCGCGGCCGGCATCAAGCACGTCCGCAGCGGCGACTTCGTCGTCGTGGCCGATGACCACAGTTGGTTCTCCTATTACTGGTGGGAAGAAGGACAGGGTGAGCCGGATTACGCCCGCACCGTGGACATCCACCGCAAGCCGGGCTACGACCCCGTGGAGCTCTTCATCGACCCCAAGATCCGTTTCCCGCTGCTGAGCATCGCCTGGTTCCTACTGAAGAAGAAGCTCGGCTTCAAGGCGCTCATGAAGGTCATCTCACAGGACGCCTCGCTGGTGAAGGGTTCGCACGGCCGTATCCCGGAAGACCCGCTCGACTGGCCCGTGCTCATCGCGCCCGCTGGAGCCGCCTTGCCGGCGCAGATCGCCTCGACCGACGTCTACGGACGGATTGCGCAGGGCTTCTGACGGGTCTGAGGTTGAAGCGGAACGTCGGCGGAGCAGGCTGGTCATACCCCCATGTCTGTCCGTGCTCTCGCTCTCGTCCTCAGTGCTGCGGCCTTCGCCGCGCCCTTCCCGGAGCCGCACAATAACCAGCCCGAGAGTATCCCGGTGCTCAAGCCGGCCGATGCGCTGACGAAGCTGCACCTCCCCGAGGGCTTCAAGGCCACGCTCTTCGCCGCCGAGCCAGATGTCCGTCAGCCCATCGCGATGTGCTGGGACGAACGCGGCCGCCTGTGGATCGCCGAGAACTATACTTACTCCGACGGCAAGGAGCGGTTCGACCTCAACCTGCGCGACCGGATCCTGATCCTCGAGGACGCCGACCATGACGGGAAGTTCGATAAGCGGACCGTCTTCACGGACGAGATTCAGATGCTCACGAGCATCGAGCGTGGCTTCGGTGGCGTCTGGGCCGTCTGCCCGCCGAACTTGGTCTTCATCCCCATGGACGGCGATAAGCCCGCCGGCCCGGCGCAGGTCATCCTCGACGGTTTCAGCACCACCGCCGCGAGTCGGCATACCTTCGCCAACGGACTCAAATGGGGTCCGGACGGCTGGCTTTACGGCCGCGTCGGAATTTCGAGCACCTCATGGATCGACGTCCCGGGCGTGCCCAAGGAGAAGCGTCAGCCCACCGCCGGCGGCCTGTGGCGTTATCATCCGGTCACCAAGGTCTTCGAGCCGTATTGCCACGGCACGACCAATCCCTGGGGCTCCGACTGGACCAAGGACCACGAGCTACTCTTCATCAACACCGTCATCGGCCACGGGTGGCAGGGCATCCACGGCGCGCACTTCAGGCGCATGCATGGCGAAGATCCGTATCCCTATATCTACGAACTCATCGATCAGCAGGCCGACCATTATCACTGGGACACCGGCAAGAAGTGGAACGACGCCGACGGTGGTCGCGGCGGCGCGGACAGCTTCGGCGGCGGCCATGCCCACGTCGGCATGATGATCTACCAGGGCGATA
>JAUMEU010000056.1:0-2512 GCA_032120295.1 Opitutales bacterium
GGCTTGGGCGTCCCGGATGTCGGCGGAGGCTTCGTCGCCGGGCACGTGATAGCTGACCTGCGCCACGAACCATGGCGCGTCCCAGCCGGCGGCCTCGCGGGAGTCGCGGATGATGCGGCCGAGGTGTTCTTGGTAGAGCGAGCCGGGCAGGGTGCGCGTGGGGTCCTTCTGGTTGGCGTCGCTTTCGCCTTGATGCCAGAGCACCGCGCGGAAGCCTCGCGGGCCGAATTGCTTCAGTCGAGAGACGAGCGTGCCATAGGCGACGCCATTACTCTCCCAGCGGCTGTCAGGCAGCTGGCGGACTCTATACGTGAGCGTCGGCGGCGCGGGGAACGGGACGCCGGCGGGCAGCCATTCGCGGACGCTCGTCGCGCCGATACCGATGGGGATGAACCCGATGGGCACGCCGAACTTCGCGGCCAGGGTGTCGCCCAGCGGCGGCATGAAGCTGCCACCATTGCCGGAGGCGCCGCGTTGCGGATCGTCGGCCGGATGCCAGTTCAGGCGATCGAAGGAGGCGACCAAGCCGGATTTTGCGGTCTGCTTTTCTTCGCCATGGTTGGCGGAGTTGGATTGGCCGGCGACGAGGAAGACTTCGCCAATGCCGACATGGGCGATGGAGGTCTCGGCGACGGCCTTGCTGTCCTTAGCCAGGCGGGCTTCGAGGCGATACCAGCCTCCGGCCGGCGCGATGATCGTACCACTGAAGGCGTCGCCGTTGCCCCCGTCGAACTGACGCCATTCGCCTTTGCCCTGCGCGTCGAGCAGACGAACTTCAAGCTGCGTGCCGGAGGCGTCCTTCCGCACGCCGGCGATCGTGAGACGGCCCTCGGTCCGGGTCTGTCGTTGGATAACCTGATAGTCCGTCGGCGAAGTCAGCTTGATCTCCGGCGCGCCCCAGAGCGAGAGCGGGAGGAGCGCGAGCAGTGAGCAGCGCAACCTCATCATTTCTTCTTTTTGGCCTTCTTGCCGCCCTTGGCGCCCGGTGCGGGGAGGACTTGCGCCCGCTCGGCCCAAGCCCGCCAGAGGGTGGCGAGTTCCTTGGCCTTCTCGGGCTGACTCTGGGCGAGGTCGTGCAGTTCGGTGCGGTCGACCTTGAGGTCGTAGAGTTCCCAGGGGCCGTCACGTCCTTGCCGGACGAGTTTGAGGTCGCCCTGGCGGACGGCGGCGTTGCCTTCGTGTTCCCAATAGATCGCCTCGCGGGCGATGGGCTTATCGGCGAAGGCCGGCACGAGGCTGCGGCCTTCCATCGGCCGAATCGCCTTGCCGTTGAATTCCTGCGGATAGACGGCGCCGGAGACGTCGACCACCGTGGCCATCACGTCGATGACGTGCCCCGGCTGGCGGCGGAATTCGTTCTTCGCCGCGATGCCTGCCGGCCAGTGGGCGATGAGCGGAGTGCTCACGCCCCCCTCGTGATTGAAGTGCTTGTAGAGTCGGAAGGGGGTGTTCTGGGCGTAGGCCCAGCTCTCGCCACAGAACCACTGGGAGCCGCTCTTGCTGGGATCGCCTTCGGTGCGTCCCTTGGCGCCGGCCTCAGCGTTGCCGCCGTTGTCGCTCATGAAGAGGATGAGGGTGTCGTCGAGCACGCCGCGCTTCCGGAGGCCTTCCACGAGGTCGCCGACGGCTTGATCCATCCGGAACATCACGGCCGCGTAAGTGGCCATGAGGTGGTCGAAGCGCTTCTGCTCCTCGGCGGGAACGTCCTTCCACGCTTTGATGGCGGCGGGCATCGGTGCGTTCGTCCACTGCTTGTCGATGAGCCCCATTTCAAGTTGACGGGCGTAACGACGGGCCCGGACTTCTTCCCAGCCGATACGGTACTGTCCGAGGAATTTTTCGATCTCGACCTTGGGCGCCTGGAGGGGGAAATGCGGGGCGTTATGGCAGAGGTGAAGGTAGAAAGGCTTCTTCGCGGCCAGCGCATCGTCGACAAACTTCAAGCCGAAGGTCGTCCAGAGGTCGGTGGAATACCAGTCTTTGGGCAGGCGGGGGTCGTCCTTGGCGAGCTTTTCGCCGTCGAGGAAGAGCTCGGCTCGCGGGCTATCGGCGAAGAAGAAGCCGCCGGCGGCGGCGTTCAGGCTGCGGTCGAAGCCGCGGGAATTCGGGGTGACGCCGTGGTTTTGGCCGACGTGCCACTTGCCGGTCATCGCGGTGAGGTAGCCAGCGGGGCGCAGGACTTCGGCCATAGTCACACAGCGGTCGTTGAGGCGCCCTTCGTAGCCGGGCAGCTTCTGATCGTCGGTCATCCAGCCGACCCCGGTCTGGTGGGGGTAGAGTCCCGTCAGCAGCGAGGCGCGCGTCGGGCAGCAACGCGCGGTGTTGTAGAACTGGGTGAACCGGAGTCCGTTCTGCGCGAGGGCGTCGAGGTTCGGCGTGGGGATTTCGCTGCCGTAGCAACCGAGGTCCGAGAACCCCATGTCATCGACGAGGATGACGACGATATTAGGTTTGGGCGCCGCCCCGGCCGACGCACACAGGGCGAGCAGGGCGAGGAGCGAACGGTAAGTAT
>JAUMEU010000057.1:0-9118 GCA_032120295.1 Opitutales bacterium
TCCACTTTGGTGAGTAGTTCGGTGGCTTCGCGGATCACGGCGTCGTGCTCGCCTTTGCGCGCGCGCAGCATGAGGCGGGCCAGCTGGATCTGGGTGGCGACTTCCGGCTGCTTGGCGGCCTCTTCCTTCTCGAAGGTGGCGAGGAAGCTGTTCGTCGCCGTGTCGTTCTCGAGGCGGTCGAGGGCGTCGAGCTTGATCAGGGAGGCCTTGACCCACCAGGAGCCGGGGATGTTCTTGATGGGTTCGAAGAACTTCAGCACGGCCTCAGTGTTATCGAGGGCCTTGGCCGGTTCGCCGCGGTTGACGTTGTCCTGGGCTTCCTGGAGGCGGGCAGGCATCGGCCAGATGACCTCAGTGACTTCGGAGAGCTTGCGGGTCAGGACGACTTCGAAGCCGCCTTGGTTGCTGGTGCGGTCGACGGTGCCTTTGACCACGTTGATGATGCCCTTCTTGGCGTCGACGACGGGCTTCGGCGGGATGGAGTTATCCAGCTTGAAGGGGTCGTTGATCTCCCAGCGTTCGCCCTTGAAGACGAAGGTCTGGGCCGACGACGTGGCGGCGGCGAGGAGCGCGAAGGCGGTGAGGAGGAGGGGGCGGCGCATGGCGTTCAGAGTCCGAGGAGGTAGGCTTTGGCTTCGACCCCATCGCGGGTGTCCTTGATGCGGTCTTTCTCGAGCATGTCCTGCAGGAGGCGCCGAGCGGCGTCTTTCTGGTCGAGCTTGGTGGCGAGGGTCTTGGCTTCGGCGAAGTAGGACTTCGCGGCCCAGACTTCATATTTCTTCCAGGTCATGTGACAGCGGCGGTAGTAGGCGATGGACTTATTGTAGGCATCCTTCGCGTTTTCGGGCTCGTTGTTGGCGAGGGCGTTGATCGTGACGGTCGTCTTGCTCTGCTCCTTGCCGTCCACCTTGAGGGTGAGCGTGGCGGTGAATTCACCGGAGGCGGCATAGGCGTGGGAGGGGGTTGCTTCGGTCGAAGTCGCGCCCTTGTCGCCGAAGTCCCAGAGATAGCTCACCTTACCCGCGGCCGGCGCGGCGGCGGAGAATTTCACGGTCAGCGGGGCGGCGCCCGAGATCGGAGACGTGCCTGCCATCTCCTTCGGCACGAGCGTCGCGTCGGTCGAAGACTTCGGCTTCGTGATGAGGCTCGGTTTCCCTGCCGCCATCAGGCCGGCGTTACGTTCGTGGATCTGGCCGAGCCAGTAGAGGGAGGCGGCGGTCTTCTCGCCGCGCCATTCCTTGGTGCGGATGATCTCTTCGAACTCCTTGAAGGCGGCGTCGAACTTCGAGAGCTCGGCGAGAGCGCGGGCGCGGGCGAAGCGGAGGTCGAGCTCCTTCGACATCAGGATGTTGTTGTCGATGGCCTCGTCGCAGAGGGACAGGGCCTCGGCGTACTTCTTCTCTCCCAGCCGGATTTCGGCCAGGCCGGCGAAGCCGTAGTCGGCGTATTCCGAGGAGCGGGCGAACTCGAGGATGTAGCGGAAGAACTCCTCGGCCTTCTTGTTGTCGCCCTTGGCCAGCAGGCTGTCGCCGACGAGGGCGAGGATGGTCGGGTTGAGCTCCTCAGCCTTGAAGTTGGCGGCGATCTTGGCGAAGTTGGCGGCGGTCTTCTCGGGCTCGCGCGTGAACACGGCGAGCTGGCCGAGGGCGAAGAAGCCGCGGGCCTGGGCGACGAGCGAGGAGCGGTTCTCCTCGAGACGGAGCAGCTTGGTGAGTTCCTTCTCGGCTTCGGCGCTGGTGTAGGCGCCGGGCTCGGGCTTGGCGCCGGCCTTCACGCGCTTGACCTTGCGGGCGAGCTTCTCGGCGAGGAAGACGATGAGTTTCTCGGCGCCTTCCTGCTTGCGGTCGTTGATGGACTCGGCGACGGCGTCGGAAAGGATTTTCAGCGCGCGCTTCTTCTGCTCGGCGATGGAGGCCTGGCGCTTGCCCTCGACCTTGGCGAGTTCGGCTTCAAGTTCGGCGGAGAGCTTCCGGACGGCCTCCTTGGCCTTATCGATTTCGGGGCGGGTGACGCCCGGCTTGCGCTCGAGCTGGTCGACGGCCTTGCGGCCGTCGGCGAGCCTGGCGCTGAAATCCTTGCGGATCTTCTCGGCCTGCTGGGCGAACTCGGGCATGTCGCCCATGCGTTCGGTGGAGCGGATGACCTCGTAGAGGTAGGTCATCGCCTTCGGGTCATTGTGGTCCCAGTCGAAGATCTCCTTGAACAGGTCGCGCATGCGCTTGTGTTCGCCGCGGCCGGGGAGGAGTTTGCGCAGTTCGCCGAGGACGAACTCGAGGGCCTGCGGATTGGTGCGGGCGCTCTTGGCGGCGGCCTCGTAGGCGTCGATCGCCTTGCCGGTGACGGCTTCCTTCTCCTGCTCGAGCTTGTCTTTGATGGCGGCGAACTTCGCGCGGTCAGGGGTCTTGAGGTTGATACGCAGGTCGAGGTCGGCGGCCTTGACCTTCTTGTCGATCTCCTCGGCCATACGGATGTGGGCGTCGCCGATCAGGGTGTGAACTTCGGGGGTCTGGGCGATGACTTCGTCGGTCCGGTCCTTGGCGTAATCCTTGAGCCAGTCTTCGCAGAGCTTGATGGTGCCGGCGATGTCGGGCGGATTGACGCCGAACTTGACGATGGCCTGGCGGT
Organism: Opitutales bacterium; assembly: GCA_032120295.1. Lineage (GTDB taxonomy): Bacteria > Verrucomicrobiota > Verrucomicrobiia > Opitutales > UBA953 > UBA953. The sequence goes on from JAUMEU010000057.1 coordinate 2,626, forward strand.
AGCGGACGTCGGGGATGAACTGGCCCTTCGGGTATTCCTGTTCGTACTTGTCGAAATCGACCTTGGTCTCCTTGTACTTGCCCTGGAAGAACGAGCAGAGCGCGTTCATGTAGAGGACCTGCTGGCGGACGGAGGTGCGCTCGTACTTCTTGAGGAAGGCCTCGAAGGCCTGCTGCGCGGGCGCCCAGTCGACCTGCGAGAAGAGGCAGGCGGCGATGCGGAAGTCGATCTCTTCGGCGACTTCGGGGGTGAGGTTGGCCACGTTGGCCTGCACCCATTTGTAGTGCCCGATGGCTTCGGGGAATTCTTCGCGCTCCTGCGAGATGTCGCCGAGGATGAGGGCGATGGACGAGACCATCTCGTCCTTGGGGAACTTGCCGATGAATTCTTTGCACTTGGCCTGGGCGTCGTCATTCCGCCCGATCCGGCGCAGGGCGACGATGTGGTAGTAGTAGGCGCCGGCGATCCGGCTGAACTCCGGGCTGTTCTCGAAGATATCGAGGAAGGCGACGTGGGCTTCCCAAGGGCGCTTCAGTTCGAGCAGGCAGAGGCCGATACGGTAGGAGATGAGGGCGTCGTAGTCCTTGTTGGCCTTGAATTCGACCTCGATCTTCTTGAACTGGTCGAGGTCGAGCTGGGCGCGGCGGATGGCGTCGGCCTGCTCGGCGTTCGGCTTCGGGGCGGCCTTGGTCATGCCTTCAACTTCAGCGGTCTTGGTCTCGATCGCCTTCGCGAAGGAGCGGGTGAGGTTCACGCGACGCAGCGTGCCTTGGTAGTTGTTGAGCGCCTGGCGGTAGAAGTCGCCGCGGAAGGCCTCGTCGGCGGCGGATTCGGCGGCGGCGAAGCGCGCGTCACCGATCTCCAGCCGCTGGAAGTTGGAACGGACCACTTCGACGGGGGAGCCGGAGCTGCGGGCGTCAATCTCGCTCTTGAGCTGGGTGGCCTCCTTGGTCAGGCCCAGCTTGGTGTACATCTCGACGAGCTTATAGGCGGCTTCGCGGCGTTCCGGGGTGTTGATGCCTTCGGCGGTGGCCTGCTTGAGGAGGCTGATGGCCTGGGAGTAGGCAGCCTTCTTGAGGTCTTCGGTCGAGCTCTTGGCGCGATCGACGACAATCTGGGCCGAAAGGGTGAAGGCGCTGACGCGCTCCTCGGGGCGGGCGAGCGTGTTGGTGCGGATCTTCTCGAGGCGGGCGAGGGCCTGGTCCCACTTGCCCTGCTTGGAGAAGGCTTCGATCAGGATCAGCTCGGCGGTGCCGCGGCGATTGTCGCCGTCGAAGAAATCTTCGGTTCCCTTGGGGTATTTATCAAGGAAAGCGGTGAGTTCCACCTGGGCCTTGGGCCAGTCCTTCATGAAGAAAAGACAGGCGGCCTTGCGGAAGGAGAGGACCGCCTTCATGCGGTTCTCGACGTCGCCGGCCTTGTCCTCGAGTTCCTCGAAGAGGGCGAGAGCCTCCTTGTACTTCTTTTCCTCGAAGGCCTTGTCGGCAGCCTTGTAGAGGACGTTCAACGGGTCTTCCTGCTTTTCCGCGGTGGGCAGGGGCTTGGACTGCGCGCGCAGGACGCCGGTGACGGGGGTCACGGCGAGGAGGACGGCGAGCAGGGCGGCCTTGGCCAGTTGGTAGGTGCGGGACTCTTGGATAAGCATCGGGTGAGGGGAGCTATTGCTCCGCGTCGGGGGTGCGTAGGAATAGCCGAACCGGCCGAGGGATGCCAAGCAATAAGCCCCCGTAGAGGGGCAAATATCAGGCCCCGCCGGGGGCTCTGTCTGTGAATAACTCAGGCTCCCGGACGCAGGCCGGTCGCCAGGAGGGTCTCGAAGCCCGGTTCCTTGGTTTCCTTGGCCACCACGCGCACCTCGGACTGGGCGAAACCGGCTTCCTCGATCCAATCGTGGAGTTCGTTCTCTTTGAACCCCAGCCAGCGGTCGGCGTATAGTTCGCGGGCTTTCTCGAATCGGTGGGCGCGCAGGTCGAGGACGATCAGGCGACCCCCTGGCTTGAGGATGCGGAAAGCCTCGGCAAGGGCCTGGCGGGGGTTCTCCGCGTGGTGCAGGGCCTGGCTCAGCAGGGCGAGGTCGATGCTCCGATCCGGCAGGGGGACCTTCTCGATATTGCCTAGGACATACGTCAGGTTGCGCAGCTGCTCCTTCTTGGCCAAGGCCCGGCCGACCTGGACCATCCGCGGCGAACTGTCCACGCAGTGGACGCTTTCGGCTTGGCGGGCGAGCAGCCGCGAGAGGGTGCCGTCGCCGGCTCCGAGGTCGGCGATGCGGACCTTGGGCGTCAGCAGGAAGAGCATCTGACCGATGGCCTCCCAGGAGCGTCCCGGGCAGTAGTTCCGGCCCAGCCGGTCGGCCACGAGGTTGAAGTGCTGCTCGGCCTTCTGCCGGCGTTTCTCGACGATCCGCTGCCAGGAGCGCTGGTCCGCGGCCGCCTTGGGCTCGCGGGCGCTGGCCGCCAAGGCGGCTTCGACGATGCCGCTGACGCCGGCCGGCAGGTCGCGGGCGACGGCGTAGAAGGATTTCTTGCCGTCACGCCGGTCGATCACGAGGCCGCCTTTCCGGAGCAGGGCGAGGTGCGTGGAGATGCGCGACTGTGGGAGTCCGAGAATCTCCTGCAGTTCGCCCACGGCCAGTTCGCCGCGGTGCAGCAGGGACAGCATGCGGGAGCGCGTCGGGTCGGCCAGCAGGCGCAGGGATTCCCAAGGGTCGGGCATGAGGGCAGGATGGGCGTGGCCGCGGGCTTGTCAAAAGAGGAAGCCCCGTCGCCGGGGCTTCTTCGAGAAGGTTGGATGGCTCGTTCAGCGCTTGTCGACCCAGCGGCCGATCTTCACCACGGTCCAGTTTTCGGCCTTACCGTTGATGTTGGTCGTGAACGTCTCGCCGGCCTTGTGGTTGAGGAACTGCTTCGCGAGGGGCGAGATGTAGGACAGGATGTTCTTCTCCGGCTCGCCGTCCCAGGCGCCGAGCAGGTCGTAGGCGAACTCCGTCTGGTCGGAGCCGCGGCGGAGGACGATGCTCGAGCCGACGCTGATGGCGTCGGTCTTGGCTTCGGAGAAGTCGGTCACGCGGGCCTTCTTGAGCAGCGCGTCGAGCTCAGCGCGGCGGGCCGAAAGGGTGTCGTGGTCCTGTCGGGCCATCTTGTATTCGGAATTTTCCTTCAAGTCGCCGTGCTCCTTGGCGATCTGGATGGCTTCCTTGACCGCGGGGAGGCGCACCTTGACGATGTCCTCGAGCTCGCGCTCTTTCTCCTCCTTGGAGGCCTTGGAGACGAGGAGCTCCTTCTCTTCGGCTTCGGAGCCAGAGTGCTTGGACTTGGCGAGGCGCTGGACGTGCGGCTCGATCTTGGCGAGTCGGGAGAGGAGGGCCTTCTTCGTCATCTCGTCGAAACCTTGGCTGCCCATCATCGTCCGGGTGAGGTCGAAGATCGTCTCGCTGTCGGCCTTCTTGCCTTCGGCCGGCGTGAGGATGTTCGCGATGAGCTCCTTGTCCTTGATGAGTTCGTTGGCCAGCGGGATGCGGGCGGTCGAATTGGATTCGAGCGACTCGGTGTCGATCGACGAAAGGATGGCGCCGAGGAGGGCGGGGTTGATCAGGCGGCCGACAATCGCGGCATACTTCTTGGAATCGCGGTTCTTGATGATCCAGATGATCACCGGGGCGCGCAGCTCGCGGGTCTCGAGCCACTGCGCGAAGCGCGTGGCGACGGCCTCGGCAAGGTCCTGGTCGCAGAGGTAGGCGATAGTTTCCGAGACGAGCTTGGCGGAGCCGCTCTTGGTGCCGCCGATGTCGCGGTTACGCAGGAGGTCGAAGGCGCGGTCGGCCCAGCGGTCGCCGTGGTGGGCGCGCACGAGGTCCAGCAGGCTGCGGATTTTCTCGGTGGTGTGCGGGATATTGAGGGCGACGAAAGCGAGGTCGGTTTCGTCGCAGAGGGCGATAATCTCAGAAGCCGTCGGGGTGACGGTCTCGACGGTCTCGACGGCGGAGCGGAAGAACTTATCGCGGTTCCAGATGCCGCCGAGGATGGCGGGCAGATTGTCGCGTTTGCGGGCGGTCTCAAGCTTCTTGATCTCCTTGAGCAGGTCGGCGGAGACTTTGTCGAGGTTGGCCGCGGTGGCGGCCGAGCGGGTCTCGGCGGCGCCAGCGTCAGCGAGCTCTTCGAGCAGCATCAGCTTACGCTCGAAATTCGGGGCGCCTTCGTACTGGGCGAACAGGTCTTCGCCGAGATCCTTCGGGGCTTCGAGGAGGGCGTAGAGGCCGCCCTTGCGCTCCGGGACGAGGATGGCGCGGTCCTTGCGGACGGCGGCGCGACCCTTGGTCCACCAGACCTTGAAAGCGGCGGCGCGGTCCTTGCCGGTCATAAGGGAGGCGAAGTGGACGCGGTCGAGGTTGGCTTCGAGGGCGTAGGAGGTGCATTCGCCGGTCGGGTACTCGGCCAGGAGAGCCTTGACCACACCGGCCGGGTCTTTGGCGACGAGTTCGGCGATCTCTGACTTGGTGGCGTCGGCATAGGCCTTGGCTACCAGGCCGTTGGGATTGATGAACTCGATCTTGCCGAGGAAGAAGGCGGAGTCCATGGCGTGGCCCTTCTTGTTCTGCTCAGGGAAATCGATGACCAAGCGCTTGGTCGCCTCGTCGTAGGAACGGATGACGCCGATGCCCCAGGCTTGGTGGAGGCAGAAGGCCGGCTGACCGGTGGCCACCAGGTCGATGGCGGCCTGGAGGGAGTTCATTTTACCACCTTGTGGGGTCAGGGCCTTGTTGCTCATTGCAAAAGTGGGTTTTGGGGATAACGATTATCACTTGCAAGCAGGAAGGCGGGGGTTTCGGGCTCCTGAGCCTCCAAGTCTATTGCTCCAGCCCCTTCCATGGCCTTTAAGCCCGAAAAACCTTCAATCCACGGCGAAACCCCTGATGCCCTCGGCGAGCGGCTCGTCGCGGCCGGGCATCCGCGCTACCGGGCTGTTCAGGTCTTCGAGTGGCTTTACCCGCGTAGGTCCGATTCCGCCGAGACCATGACCAACCTGCCCGCCGGGCTCCGGGGCTGGCTTGTCGAGCATTATGATTTCGAGGCCACGGCCCTGGTTCAGCGGAAGGCCTCCTCCGACGTCACCCAGAAAATCCTGCAGCGCCTTCGCGACGGTTCCCTCATTGAGACGGTCATCATCCGCGCCCCGATGGAGGGGGTCGGTCAGGAGAAGTCCCGCCGGACGATCTGCATCTCCACCCAGGTGGGCTGCGCCTATGGCTGTAAGTTCTGCGCCTCAGGCCTGGAAGGCTGGAAGCGCGACCTTTCGATCGGGGAGATCGTCTCCCAGCTCGTCCAGGTCTGCCGGATCGAGGATAAGGCCGACCCCGCCCGCGCCGCCGAAGGGCTGGCTTCCTTTGATAACATCGTGGTCATGGGCATGGGCGAGCCCTTGGCCAACTACGAGAACCTCCTCGCCGCCCTCCGCATCGTCAACGCCCCGTGGGGCTTCGGCTTCGGCGCCCGCCGCGTGACGATCTCCACTTCCGGCGTGGTGCCCAAGATCCTCAAGCTCGCCGAGGAGCCGCTAGGCTTCCGTCTCGCGATCAGCCTCCACGGCGCGACCAACGAGGTCCGCGACCAAATCATGCCGGTGAACAAGAAGTTCCCGCTCGAGGAGCTGATCCCGGCGGCCAAGGCCTTCGCCCGCAAACACGGGCGCATGCTGACGCTCGAGTTCATCCTCATCGAGGACATCAACGACTCGCTCGAGCAGGCTAGGAAGCTCGCGGTCATCGCCCGTGAACTCCACGCGCACGTCAACCTGATCCCCTACAATAAGGTCGAGGGCCTGCCCTGGGTGCGGCCTTCCCTCACGCGACAGGACCGCTTCGTGAAGGAGCTCCGCGCGCTCGGCGTCACGGCCACGCTGCGCCGTGAGAAGGGCCATGATATCGACGCCGCCTGCGGGCAGTTGCGGTTGCAGACGGAGAAGACCGAAGCCGGCGGGGCGACGCCGCCTCCGGCGGCCGCTTAGGCCGTCAGCGCGGTTGCGAAGGCCTGGCGGTCCGGCGCCTTGAAGAAGGCCGTGCCGGCCACGAACGTGTCGGCACCGGCTTCGCGGCAGAGGCGGCCCGTCTCGACGTTGATGCCGCCGTCGACCTCGAGGCGGAAGTCCGCGCCGCGCTGCGCGCGTTCGGCGGCGATGAAGCGGATGCTGTCCAGCACCGAGGGCATGAAGGACTGGCCGCCGAAGCCCGGGAAGACCGTCATGCAGAGCACGAGGTCGACGTCGCCGAGATAGGGCAGCACGCGGCGCGGATCGGCGTCGGGATTCATCGCGATGCCGGCGCTGAGTCCGGCGGCCTTGATGGCGGCGATCGTCCTCGCCATGTCGTGGTCGGCTTCGACATGCACGGTCAGGCGTTCGGCGCCGGCCTGGGCGAACGCGGCCACGTAGCGGTCGGGATGGCTGATCATCAGGTGCACGTCGAAGTGCAGCTTCGTCAGCGGACGGAGGTCGGCGA
>JAUMEU010000058.1:0-1637 GCA_032120295.1 Opitutales bacterium
ACCTCGCCGCCATGCTCCTGCTCGCGGTCGGCGCCGTTCCCGCCCTCGCCCAGTGGCAGGTGTTCGCGGAGAAACTCCCGAAGCCCGGCACCTGGGCGACCTATCGCATGGAGACGACCAAGGCGGGCAAGCCGACCACGTCCGCCACGGTGCGCTTCTCCGTCCAGCCGGGCCGGGAGGTCGACGGCCAGCCGCACGTCTGGTTCACGGTCGAGCCGGTGATGTGGCTGGGCTCCCGCGAACGCGCCCCGCTCAGCCTGCTCGTGCGTCCCGACATGGACCGCGCCCTCGCCAGCCGCCTCATCGAGAACTCCGCGGAGATCATCTTCTCGAATCCGGTGAAAGGCGCCTATCACATGACCCGCGAGGACATCGCCTGGATCACCGACTGGGCGAAGCTGACCTACACGAGCGAACTGACGCCGGACTCCCCGGCGAAGGAAACCATCGAGGCCGGCGGACGCGCCCGCTCCTGCGAACGCCTGCGCATGCTGGCGACGACCGTCACCGACCCGCCCATGGTCTCGAAACAGGTCCTGACCTTCAAGGGCACCGTCTGGCGCGACGCGTCCGTCCCCTTCGGCGTGGCGCGGGCCGAGTGGCAGGAGGAGACCGTCAAGGACACCGAGGTCAAACGGGACGGCAAAACCCTGACCTTGATCGACAGCGGCTGGGAAGCGCCGGCGGCGGACCCGCTCGACCGTGGACGGACCTTCTCGGTCTGGCGTCTGCTCTTCAATCGCTGAGGCGTCAAAAGGACCAGCCCACCCGGGTTGAATCGGATGGGCTGGCGTTAAATGGTGGCCTGAGTCGGAATCGAACCAACGACACGACGCTCTTCAGGCGTCTGCTCTACCAACTGAGCTATCAGGCCAATCAACTGGACATTCAGAAGGACAAAGCCTCCCTTCCCTGTCAATCCGACAAGGAAGGGAGGCTTAAAAAGGCCTTCAGAAGCTGAATTTCCAACCCGAGAGGCGGCGTTCCACCTCGGCGATGACTTCTGCTTCGCCGGCCTCACCCTTGTCGGAGACGAAGGTCACCGAGAAGCGGACGAACGAACCGCAATCATCCCACGGCACGGTGGAGATGAGGTGCTCGGTGATCATCCACTGCGAGAAGGCCTCGCCGGAATCGAAGCTCACCGTGCCGGACGGGCCGGTGGCGGACTTCGGGGCGGGCATGTAGAGGAAGAAGCCGGCGCCGGGCTTGCGCACCTGGAAGCCGAGCTTGGCGAGCACGCCGACGAGCTGGTCCATGCGGCGGGAATACTTGGCGGCGATGGCCTTCGGGATCGAGACCTCGTCGAGACCGGCGCCACCGGCCTTCTGGATGCCGAGGAACTGGCCGGAATCGGAGTTGTCCTTCACGTCGCCGTAGGCGCGGACGAGCAGCGCGTTGCCGGCGACGAAGCCGATGCGCCAGCCGGTCATGTTATGGCTCTTGGAGAGCGAGTGCAGCTCGAGGGCGACGTCCTTCGCGCCCGGGACCTGCAGGATCGAGACCTGCTCGGCGCCGAAGTGGAGCGAGCCGTAAGCGGCGTCCTGGATGACGACGAGGTTGTGCTGCTTGGCGAAGGCGACGACCTCGGCGTAGAACTTGAGCGTGGCGCAGGCGCCGGTCGGGTTGTTCGGATA
>JAUMEU010000059.1:0-5014 GCA_032120295.1 Opitutales bacterium
TTGACGGCCGGCAGACCCGGCTCATCCGAACGATTGCGGCGGAACTGGTAGCGATTGATGTCCTGCATCGAAAGCTGCTCGACCGTCTTCGGCGAAGGGTTGAGGCGCCCCTGCCAGTCGGACTTCACACCGGCGTAACGGTCGTCGGAGACGACGCCCATGCGCTGCTCCCAAGCCTGGATCTCGGCCTTGGCGCCATTGGCCGTGGCATCCTTGCGGGCGACCGACTTCACTTCGATGGTGTCCTTTGGGCGCACCTCGGCGCCGAGTCCGTCGGCGAGATCGATGTCGGCCTTCTTCCGACCCAGCGTGTCATAGCGACCATGCCACGTGTCGAGGGTCACCAGATTGTTGCGGTCGTAAAGCTGTTCCTTGCCGATCGGCGCCGTGCCAGCTTCGTAGCGCTGCTGGAGCAGGCCGCTCGCCTTGGAAGCGCGCTTCAGTCCGGCGTTCATGTCGACGGCTCCGTCGACGCCCTTTCCGGTCCCTTCACCCTGCAAAGCGAACGGGACGGTACGTCCATCGGCCGTGCGAATCGTCTGATCGACCTTGGGAGCGGCTGACTTCGGCGCGGACGGAGCCGGCACGACGTTGGCCGATGAAGCGGGACGCGGGAGCGAGTTCGAGGTGCGGGCTTTCGCCGGCGTGCCGTCCAAGGGATTGCCCTCGGCGTCATAGCGATAGACCTGCGTACCCTCGATGCCACCCTCGGCGGTGATGACCACGCCGGCCTTCACCCCTCCGGGCGGACGCTCCGCCCCCACGACCGTCAGGACGGTCAGGGCCAAGAGCGCGGGGATGGAGACGCGGGGTCGCAAGGCCACCCATCTTGGGCGACCCCGCGACCGACCTCAATCCCTTCTTAGCGGGGAATCGGCAGGGATTTGGTCTTCCAGATCAGCTTGGCGTAGTCGCCGATCGAGCGGTCCGACGAGAACTTGGCGCAACGGGCGACGTTGCGGATGGCCATCGCGGCCCAGCGACGACGGTCGAGGAAGGCCTGGGAGGCCTTCTCCTGCGCGTCGACGTAGCTGCGGAAGTCGGCCAGCACCAGGTAAGGGTCACCGCCGGACATCAGCGAATCGACGACCGGGGCGAGCGCACCCGGCTGTTCCGGCGTGAAGGTCTCGGAGCGGAGCCAGTCGAGGAGCGAGGCCAGTTCCGGGTCGGCGGCGAGGACCGCGTGCGGATCGTAGCCATCGGCCCAGCGCTGCTGCACCTCTTCGACCTTGAGGCCGAAGATGAAGATGTTCTGGTCGCCCACTTCCTCGGCGATCTCGACGTTGGCGCCGTCGAGGGTGCCGATCGTGACCGCGCCGTTGAGGGCAAGTTTCATGTTGCCCGTACCGGAGGCTTCCTTGCCCGCGGTCGAGATCTGTTCGGAGAGGTCGGCCGCCGGGATGATGCGCTCGGCGAGCGAGACGCGATAGTCCGGCAGGAAGACGACCTTGAGCAGGCCGCGCACGCGCTCGTCGGAGTTGATGACGGTGGCCACCCGGTTGATCGCGTGGATGATGTGCTTGGCGAGGGCGTAGCCCGGGGCGGCCTTGGCGCCGAAGACGCAGACGCGCGGCGTGAACTTGCCGTTGGGCTCGTTCAGGATGCGGCGGTACAGGTGCAGGATGTGCAGCAGGTTGAGATGCTGGCGCTTGTACTCGTGCAGTCGCTTGATCTGCACGTCGAAGAGCGCGTCCGGCGAGACGTCGACGTCGACGAGCTGCTTGATGCGGGCGGCGAGGCGGACCTTGTTGGCGCGCTTGATCGCCAGGAAGCGTTCCTGGAAGGCCGGACGATCGGCGACGGCGTCGAGCTTGCGCAGGCGGCCGAGGTCGGTCTCCCAGCCGGTGCCGGCGAACTCGTCACAGAGGGTGCTGAGCTCCGGATTGCAGCCACGCACCCAGCGACGGGGCGTGACGCCGTTGGTGACGTTGACGAACTTACCCTTCCACAGCTCATCGAAGCCCGGGAACAGGTTGGCACGCAGGAGGCGGGTATGGAGTTCGGCCACGCCGTTGACATGATGCGAGCCGACGACCGCGAGGTGCGCCATGCGGATGCGTTTCGGGAAGCCTTCCTGGATGATCGAAAGCTCGGTCTTGCGGGCGTCGTCGCCCGGCCAGCGGCGGTCGACCTCCTCGAGGTGACGGCGGTTGATCTCGTAGATGATCTCTAGGTGGCGCGGGAGGACCTTCTCGAAAAGCGGCACCGACCAGGTCTCGAGCGCCTCGGGCAACAAGGTGTGGTTGGTGTAGCTGAAGGTCTGCGAACAGATCGCCCAGGCTTCATCCCAGGTCAGGCGCTCGACATCGACGAGCAGGCGCATCAGTTCGGCGACCGCGATCGCCGGGTGCGTATCGTTGAGCTGGACGGCGGCCTTGGCCGGCAAGGAACTGAAATCCGGATTCAGGCGGCGGTGACGACGCAGGATATCCTGGAGCGAGCACGACACGAAGAAGATCTGCTGGACGAGGCGCAACTCCTTGCCGCTCTCGGTGCTATCGTTCGGATACAGGACCTTGGAGACGGTCTCGCTGGAGGTACGTTCGCGGACCGCCTCGACGTAGCCGCCGCGATCGAAGGCGCGGAAGTCGAACTCGGAAGCGGCCTTGGATTCCCAGAGGCGGAGGAAGTTGACGCTGCTGCCCGCGAAGCCGGCGATCGGGATATCCCAAGGCACGCCGAGGAGATCGCGCGTCTCGACGAGTTCGGCGGAGTGGTTGCCGCGGTCGTCAGTGGTGTGCTTGACGCGACCATAGAGGGGCACGCTCACGCGGTAATTCGGACGGCGGATCAGCCACGGGTTGTTGTTGGCCAGCCAGTTGTCGGCGACTTCGACCTGACGACCGAGCGCGAAGGTCTGCCGGAAGAGGCCGAACTCGTAATGGATGCCATAACCGACCGCCGGGATGTCCATCGTCGCGAGGGAATCCAGGAAGCAGGCGGCGAGACGGCCGAGGCCGCCGTTGCCGAGGCCCATGTCGGCTTCTTCATCGGCGACGTTCTCGAGGTCCTGGCCGAGTTCGGACAACGCCTTCGCCGCGACCTCGCGCAGCTGGAGGTTCACGAGGTTGTTCGTGAGCACGCGGCCCATGAGATACTCAAGGGAGAGATAGTAGACGCGGCGGACGTTCTTGCTGGCGTGCTGACCCTGCGTGTCGATGTAGCGCTCGAGCATCTGATCGCGCGCGGCCATGCACGTGGCCATCCACCAGTCGTTACGGGTCGCGGTGACCTGGTCGCGGGCGAACGTGCTCTTCAGATGATGCAGGATGGCGTCGCGGAAGGTCGCGACCGGAGAGGCGACGGCGGACTTGGCAGGCGCTTTCGCTTTTGCCTTGGGCTTGGCGACCGGCTTGCGGAGTTTGACCACCTTGACGGACTTCTTCGCGGGCAACTTCTTTTTAGGCATGATCATCGATGAGGACAGTCGACCTTAAGCCACAAGCGAGCCAAAAGCGTGTCAGCCCTGTGCCAGCTCCCGCAACTTGTGCAAATCCAGCTTGCCCGTGCCTAAAATCGGGATGCCCGGCACCTTCTTGAACATCTTGGGAATCCATAGGTTGGCCAGGCCCTCGGCGGCCAAGGCGGTGCGAATCGCCTCGACTTCGACATCATCGACATGGAGCACCACGAGTTGCTCGCCTTTGGCCGGATCGGCCGTGCTGGCGACGGCGATCTTGAGTTCCACGGCGTCCGTCAGGCCCATGACCTTGCGCAAGGCTTCCTCGACGGTGCCGTGCGGCACCATCTCGCCGCCGATCTTGGAGAAGCGGGAGAGACGCCCGGCGAGATGCAGGAAGCCATCGTCATCGAGGCGGGCCAGGTCACCGGTGCGATACCAGCCGTCGGGCGTCATCGCCTTGGCGGTCTGCTCGGCGTCGAGGTAGCCCATGAAGACGTTGGCACCACGGATCTCGAGGAGACCCACCTGCCCGCTCGGCAGGACGTCGCCGGTCGTCGGATCGAGGAAACGGACCGCGACGCCGATGACCGGACGACCGACGGAGCCGCGCACGTTGCCGACCCACACGCCGTCCGGCGCCTCGGGGTCGGCCCGGTCCGGGACGTTGACGGAGAGCACCGGGCTCGTCTCGGTGATGCCGTAACCTTCGAGCATCGGCGTCTCCAGCTGCGAGGCGAAGGCGTCGACGAGGTCGGCGGGGCATTTCTCGGCGCCCACGACGGCCCATTCGAGCGAGGCGAAATCCGCCGCAGTGCCGCGACGAAGATAAGGACGCAGAAAAGTGGGCGTGCCGACGACGACGGTGACCTTCTCTTCCTTGATGGCCTTGACCGCCGCGGCGGTGTCCAGCGGCGACGGCAGCGTGATGAGACGAGGGGCACGCGACAGGCAATACCACAGGCCGATGGTGAAGCCGAAACTGTGGAAGACCGGCAGGCTGCTGAGCAGGACGGCGGAGTCGGGCAGGATGTCCGCGTCCTCGATCTGGCGGAGGTTCGCCAGGATGTTGCGGTGTGAAAGACGCACGCCCTTGGGCTGGCCGGAACTGCCGCTGGTGAAGAGCAACGCCGCCTCGGCTTCGCCGCCGTGCTTCGGCAGGCCCAGGCAGGCGGAGGTCCAGGAGGCCGGCAGCAAGCGGATCAACGCGATGCGCCAGGCCAGATCGGCCCGCGGATGGGCGGTCAGGAAATCGGCGACGTCGAGGACGCGATCACCCCACGGGAAATCGGGGAACTTCTCAGCCAGCTTGCTGCGGAACGCCCCCGCGGTCACGACGAGTTCGACTTCAGCCCTCTGCATGCAGGACAGCGCTTGCTCACGGCCGAGCGAGAAATTGAGGTTCACCGGCACCTTGTCGGCGAGCAGACAGCCAAGGTTGGCGACCGCCGCCGCGACGCCCGGAGGCAACACGATCGCGACGCGCTTGGCGTTCGTGCGTCGCTTGAGTTCGCCGGCGAAGCCCCAGGCCAAGGCCAGCAAGGTGGCGCCGCCGAACTCACGGCGCGCGGAAGTCCGGTCGACCAACGCGACCGCCCCGCCCTTCTTCGCCAG
>JAUMEU010000060.1:0-4525 GCA_032120295.1 Opitutales bacterium
GTCCGGTAGCCATACGCGGCCGCGACCAGCATCCAGGCGCAGCATTCCACGGGGTTCTTCGGGATCTCGTCCGAGTCATCGAAAAGATCGCCGACGTTATAAAGGGCCTCCGGCTCCTTGTTCGCCGCGCCGGCCAGGTACCACTTCATCGCCAGGCGATGGTTCTTCGGCACCCCTTCGCCGTAATAGTATCGGACGCCCATGCTGGACTGCGCGTGCGCGTGCCCGAGATCGGCCGCTCGCAGCAGCCATTCGACCGCCTGCGGGATATCCTGCGGGATCTCTTTGCCCCGACGGTACCGCTGGGCCAGGTGATACATCGCATCCGGATCGCCGGACGCCGCGCCGACCAGCAGCTCCGGCACCGTGGAACGATACCACTTATCCGGATCGCTCATTTCGTCGCCCTCCGAGATTCCGAAGACCGAGGAACCAATGATCTGCGGCAGGACTGCCGGTCGACTGAGGGAGCATTCTCCATCCCAGCAGCCTGTCTCCCCATTAACCCGAATCAACAGGGTTATTGTAGAATAAACATAAGAGTTGAGGGCTGCATTGTGGACTGCCTTGAGGACAGAATGGAGGGCTGAATTGAAGGCCCGATGACTGAGTCGATGACAGAGGACTGCATCGATGGCGGATTAAGACGGGGCCAGAGCTAGGGCTAGCCCTCTCCTGTTCTGCACGTTTGCACCTTTGCACAGGCCGCAGGCCGATTTGCACCTTTGCATTGCATCTCCCAGAGCCCCCTCGCGGCTCCCCTTGTCAACGTGTCAACTTGTCAACTGGCCAACTAGTCGCGTCGCTTAAGCGACGTAGTCGACGACGAGAGCCTTCTCCAACACGTCGCCCAACATCGCCACGAACTCCTGATGCGCGGGCTCGTGGAGGTAATGCTTCTCGAGCGCTTCCTTGGAAGCGAAGGTCAGCGTGAAGATATGGGTGAAGCCTTGGTCCAATCCTTCTGGACTGACGTTCGTGCCCCACTCGAAGGCTTGGATCGCCGGCAGCTTTCCCGGCAGCGCCTTAAAGGCATCGACGACTCCTTGGACCTTCGCCGCCGGGGCGCCGGCCTTGAACTTGAAGATCACTATATGGCGGTAAGAGCCGCCGGATTTGAAGGTATCCATATCTCAAGGTCTATGACGGCGCCCCCTGGGAGCCGTCAAGCCGCCGGACGGTCGTCGGCGCCTCTCGTCTTGCCCGGTGCTTCGCCTTCCGCTAACTCATCCACATGGACCTCCGCTTCCTCCAGCAAGAGTACTGGCACAACACCCTCCAGGATTATGCCGTCGCGGCGACCATCCTCCTGGTCCTGCTCGGCGTCCTGCGGTTCATCCGCTCCGTCGCCCTGCGCCGCCTGCGGGAGTTCGCCGAGAAGACCGAGACGACGCTGGATGACTTCCTGGTCGAGGCCTCCGAGCAGGCGCTGATGCCGCTGCTCAATTTCGGGGTCTTCTATTTCGCCACCACCTTCCTGGTCCTGCCGGCCAAGGCCGACAGCTGGCTCCGGGCCGGCTCCGCCGTGCTCCTGGTGTTCTTCGGCGTGCGCTTCATCCTGACCGCCATCCGCTATTTCCTCGAAGTCCAGCTGGCCGGCCGCGAAGGCGGCAAGGAGAAGCTCGGCCAGCTCAGAGGGCTGATGGTGGTGATCGGCGGCGCGGTCTGGACGCTCGGCGCGGTGTTCCTGCTGGATAACTTCGGCTACGACGTCACGGCGATCGTCACCGGCCTGGGCATCGGCGGCATCGCGATCGCCCTCGCGGCCCAGAACATCCTGGGCGACCTCTTCAACTACTTCGTCATCTTCTTCGACCGGCCGTTCGAAGTCGGCGACAGCATCGTGGTCGACGACAAACGCGGCGTCATCGAGCAGATCGGCATCAAGACCACGCGGATCCGCAGCCTGACCGGCGAGGAACTCATCATGGCGAACACTTCGCTGACCGGCTCGCGCATCCATAACTTCCGTCGCCTCGACCGGCGCCGCGCTCTGCTGCAGCTCGGCGTCGTGTACGGGACCTCGGCCGAGAAGCTCCGCCGCATCCCGGCGATCGTGAAGGAGATCGTCACGGTGGAGCCGGCCGCCACCTACGAGCGCTGTCATTTCTTCAGGTACGGTCCTTCGAGCCTCGACTTCGAAGCGGTCTATTTCGTCGAGCGGCCGGACATGCTCGCCTACATGGACGTCCAGGAGCGGGTCAACCTGGCGATCTACGAGGCGTTCGCCCGCGAAGGCATCGAGTTCGCTTTCCCGACCCAGACCGTCCACGTCCAGCCGGCCGCGCGCTGACGCAGGCTTACGGCAGCGGGATCAGCAGTCCGCGGGAAGCCGGGCCGCCCACGCCGACGCCGAACTGTCCCGGCAGGCGGATCACCGGGACGGGCGCGATGGCGCCGCTGGTGAACGTGGAGGTCGTATTACCGAACTGCTGCGTCGAGGAACTGAAGCCGGAGCCGTTGACGTGACCGAAGGTCTGGGTCGAGGAGCCGAAGCGATTGGTCGTGGAGTGGAACGGCGTGGAGCCGAAGTTGCCGCTGGTGCTGGTCGTGCCGCCGAAGCGGTTGGTCTGCGACGTGAACGACGACGAGCCGACCGATCCGAACGTGCTGGTCGTGCTGCCGAACCGATTGGTCGTCGCCGAGACGTTGGCTCCGCCGAGCGAACCGAAGGTCGAGGTGGTCGTTCCGAAGCGATTGGTGGACAGGTTGACCGGATTGCCGCCGATCTGGCCGAAGGTATTGCTCGAGGTCCCGAACTGATTGCTCGTGACGGAGACCGGCGCGCCGCCGATGGTGCCGAAGGTGCTCGTGGTGTTGCCGAAACGGTTCGTCGTGAGCTGCACGGGCTGACCGTTGACCTGCCCGAATGTCGTCGTCGTGTTACCGAAGCGGGTCGTGGTCAGGTTGGAATTCTGGGCCCAGGCGAGGGAAGCGACAACCAGGCCGACGAGGAGCAGCGTGTATTTCATATATTCTTATAGAATCACGTTCCTGACGGCTGTCAACCGGCCCACCGGCAGGGCTGACCGGCCCGGTCAGCCTCGGGCGCCCAGGCCGTCGCACCCCTGCCTTTCGTCTCTATGCGGCTCCCAACCGCCAACCGCTTACCGCCAACCGCCACCACCTACCTACCCGCCCTCTCCGCCCGGCGCATGGGCATGGCGTCGATGAGGGCGAAGAGCATCGCGGACTCGACCGGGGTCCCCTGGTCAAGCTTCACGCCGCCGTCCTTGCCCACCAAACGCACCCGGAAAGCCGGCGCCCCGGTCCGGGTCACGAGATGCACGTCGCGCTCCGGCAAGCCCGCCTTGGCGGCGTCCAGCCAGGCCAGCTGCCGGCGATAATCCTCGGTCGCCGACTCAGGCGCATCGATCACGAGGACGCGGTGACGCCACTGATGCGCAGCGAGATCGGGCAGAGCCAAGCCCGCCGCAGGCACGCCCGCGCATCCTTCGGCCAGATAAGCCGCGAGCCCGGCGCAGCCCAAGGTCAGCAGGTTCTTCATGCCCTCGATGATATGCATCCGCGGGCGGACGCAAATCCTCCGGCGACTAACGGGAGTCCGGCGGTCGAATCCAGCCGGCTAGCCGGACTCTTTCGACCAAGGCCATGTGCGGGACGGTCAGCGCGGCCAGGCCCACGAAGACGATCTGGACCACACGCGCATCCAGCGGGGTGTCCTTCAAGAAATGCCAGGCCGCCGCCGAAGCCAGCCCCACGCCGAGCATGGGCAGCAGGGCGGCCAAGCCGACGAGACGCCAGGAGTCGCTCCCGGAGTAGCGGAACGAACGGAGGATATGACGCGCGCCGTGCATGCCGCAGAAGAACAAGGTGAAGGCCAGCAAGGGTGGCGCCACGCACGCGAGGATGCCGACCGCCGCGAATTCGAACGCGGTCAGGCGATCGCTGCGCCCGCGTTCGCCGATCGCGATGAGCAACCCCGCCACCCACGGCCAGAACAGCCAGCCTAAGACCGGCATGACGGCGCCGGCCGCTTCCGGGCCGACGAGTTGGCTGAACAGTCCGCTCATCTCCTCCTGATGCCTCCAGGCCGGCAGCACGAGCACGGCGCCTCCATAGAAGATCCGCGACGCCCACGGCGTCCCGTCGGCGGGGTCGCCCGAGAAGTGTGCGGCGGAGATCAGGAGGAAGCCCACCAAGAAACCCGTGGGCGTCCACGCCCACGCCGCGACCACCAGGCCCGCCAGCAAAAGATAGGCCACCGTGAAGCGCATCCAGTCCCACGCGGTCCTCAGACCGTAAAGACGCTGCGCGAAAAGCGTGTCCATCGCCCCATGCGGGACGCCGAGGACGAGGATCAGCGCGGCGAGCACGATGAGTTCGAGCTGCGGGGGGCAACGCCCGAGCGTCCCGGCGGCCGCCGCCGTCAAGACCGCGACGCACCCGAAGATCAGGCCTTGGCGACGCTCGGCGTTCATGGACGTGCCACGCCGG
This sequence comes from Opitutales bacterium, assembly GCA_032120295.1. GTDB lineage: Bacteria > Verrucomicrobiota > Verrucomicrobiia > Opitutales > UBA953 > UBA953. The sequence continues at coordinate 4,459 of JAUMEU010000060.1, forward strand.
AGGCGGGTCGGAAAAGTTCGCGGAGAAAAGGCCCGGGCGGCAAAGCGGCGATGACGGCGAGGTTGTC
>JAUMEU010000061.1:0-8274 GCA_032120295.1 Opitutales bacterium
CAACAAGGCCGGCTACCGTAAGGTGGCCGGCCTTTTGCTTGGCTTGCACCCAAGGTCGGGCCGGACAGACTGAGAGCATGGCTTTCCGGGCGGATATCTTCTGGCAATCGGCCTGCGGACGTTGTCCGGACTGCGGCGCACCGATTCGCGCCGCTGACGATCAGACGGGACGGTTCGCCCGCCTTTGGGATACGCCCGCTCATTGCGCAGGCTGCGGGATGACCCTGCGTCGCAAGGAGGGCTTCTTCCTCGGCGCCATCGTCTGGAACTACGGACTCACCGCCTTCGGGGTGCTGCCGCTCGTCCTCGTCGCCTATCGCCTGGGCTGGATCGGCGGCGATTGGGCGGTGCGTCTCGCGGTGGGTGCGATCTTCGTGGTACCTCCGCTCATCCACGCGTTCGCCTGGCGCCTGTGGATCGGCACCTACTATGGATTCCTGTCCGACCAGCTGCCGTCCGGCGGCCGGCGGCTCGACGACTGATCAGGTGCGGCGCGCCGCCATCCGGCGCACCAGTTCGACGAGGAAGGCCGGGTCGCCCTGGGTCGCCTGCAGGTGCGTGACGGCTTCGGCGGTCAGCTGCTCGATGCGTTGCTTCGTCGCTTCGACGCCGTGCAGACCGGCATAGGTGAACTTACCGTTCTGCGCGTCGGCGCCGACGGGCTTGCCTAGTTGAGCGGCGTCGGCGGTGAGGTCGAGCAGGTCGTCGACCAGCTGGAAGGCGATGCCCGCGGCGCGGCCGGCGCGTCGGCAATGTTCGACGTCCGTGGCGGAGGCCCCGCCGACCAACGCGCCCATGGCGAACGAGGCGCTGAGCATCGCGGCGGTCTTGCCGAGCAGGATGAATTGCAGGCGGTCGTCGGTCGCGCCTGCGGCGAGTCCGCCCATGTCTTCGGTCTGGCCGCCGACGAGCAGCGTCGAGCCCGCCGTCACGGCCAGTTCGCGCACGAGCGCGGTGGCGAGGGCGGGGCGGTCGGCGTAGCCGACGGCGAGGAGTTCGAAGGCCAGCGGCTGCAGGGCGTCGCCGGCCAGCAGGGCCGTGGCTTCGTCGAAAGCCTTATGGCAGGACGCGCGTCCGCGGCGCAGGTCGGAGTCGTCCATGCACGGCAGGTCGTCATGGATCAGCGAATAGGTGTGGATGCACTCCAGCGCGGTGGCGGCGGGCGTGGCGTCGGCCTGCGGGTCGAAGGCCGCGGCCGTGGCGAGGCAGAGGACCGGTCGCAGGCGCTTGCCGCCGGCTTCGAGCGAATAGCGCATCGCGCCATGCAGGCGCGCCGGGCGGGCCGTCGCGGCCGGCGTCAGCTGGCGCAGCGAAGTTTCCGCCTGCGTGATGAATGCCTCGTGCCGTGACTGAAACAGCGAGGCGTCCATGGCTTATTCGATATCCGCGCCGAGCTTGAAGAACGTCGCCGTGCGGCCGACGCTGCCGATGACTTCGCTCTCGGTGAGTCGGGCGAGTTCCTGGGCCTGCTTGTCCATCTCCTCGCGTTCGGCGGTGAAGCGGACCTTGACCAGATCGGCGTTGCGGAAGGCTTCCTGGAGCAGATTGGCGATGCCCTCGTTCACGCCGGCCTTGCCGACGAACACCTTCGGATCGAGCGTCTGCGCGAGGCTGCGCAGCTTGCCGCGTTCGGCGCCGGTGAGGCGGGGTGGGTCTTCAGAGCCTGATTCCATGCCTGCTATGACGCTAAGGCGGAGCAGGGGAGTCAACGGGCTAATGACACGCCTGGCGCTTGCGGGCCGGCCGGTCCGTGGCACGCTGACACCATGCCCGCCCCGCTCATCGCACCCGTCGTCCGCACCCTTCCGCTCGAAGCCGCGCAGGATGAGGTCCTGTCCGAAGACCCCATCGTCGTGCACATCCGCTGCGCGCCGGATTACGCCCCTTATCTCCGTATCTGGCAGAGCACGTTCCTCCTGGATCAGGCTTCCTCGTTCACCAGCGAGATGATCCGTTTCGAAAACATCTCTCTCTATCCGCACTGGTACCCGATTCCCGACGGTCAGCCGCATCAGTTCACGCTCTGCTTCCGCCCGATGCCCCGGAGCGTGCGGGTCTTCGACCTCGCGGAAATCATCCCCGAGCCGAGGGGATGGTTCTTCCCGTCCATCCGCCGCAACGATGCGGATGTCTACTGGCTGGACCTGCCGAACTGAGCGAAAACGGGCAAATAGGTCGTTTCGGCCTTTCTCCCGGGATGGGGATTCCTGCTTGCTAAGGGGGTGGGGGATGGTCATTTCCATGGGTCAACTTCGTTAGGGAGAGGGGCGGAGCCCTTCTCACGCTGGTCGGTAGGCGCAAGCCTGTTCCAGACGGAGAGTCCGGCCAATCGGCGGGGCTTTCGGGAATTTCTCCCAGGTCGGCCATCCTCAACCCAAAACTAACCACCACCATGTCGGTCAATAAGTCTGAAGTCATCAAGAAGCACCAGCAGGACGCCAAGGACACCGGTTCCCCGGAAGTCCAGGTCGCGCTGATCACCGCCCGCGTCACCCACCTGACCGAGCACCTGCGCACCCACCGCAAGGATTTCCACTCCCGTCGCGGCCTGATCATGCTGACGAACCGTCGTCGCAAGCTCCTCGCCTACCTGAAGTCGAGCGACCTGGACCGCTACAACGCGCTCCTGGCCAAGCTCAACCTCCGCAAGTGAACGGCGCCTCCGGGCGCTTTTGTTCACCGAGCGTCCCAGCCTAGGCTGGGACGTCCGCTTTTCACCCACCCAGACCACAACCCGCCAGGCACTCCCGCCCGGCACAACGCACCAAGCATAAAATACCCATGAAACAGAAACATTCCGTGACCATCGAAGAACTCGGTATCACGATCAACACGGGCTCCATCGCCCGCCTCGCCAACGGCGCGGTCACCATCAGCAAGGGCGAGACCACGCTCTTCGTGTCGGCCACCGCCGCCGAAGACCTGCGCTCCCCCGACCAGGACTTCTTCCCCCTGACCGTCGACTACCGCGAGAAGTTCGCGGCGGCCGGCCGTTTCCCGGGCAGCTACTTCCGTCGCGAAGGCAAGCCTTCCGACAAGGAGATCCTTACCTCGCGCCTCTGCGATCGTCCCCTGCGCCCGCTCTTCCCCGAAGGCTTCCTCAACGAAGTCCAGGTCATCGGCCTCCTCCTCTCGGCGGACCAGATCAACGACTCCGACGTGCTCATGGTGAACGGCGCCTCCGCCGCTCTCCTTTGCTCCGACATCCCGTGGAACGGACCGATCGCGGGTATCCGCCTCGGCCGCGTCGCCGGCCAGTTCGTCGTCAACCCGACCCACGAACAGCAGTATGAGTCCGACCTGGACCTCATCTACGTCGGCAATGAGCACGACATGATGATGATCGAAGGTTCGGCCGACCAGCTGCCCGAAGCCGACTTCATCGCCGCCCTCGAATACGCCCAGAAGGCCATCCAGCCGATCATCGCCGCCCAGCGTAAGCTCGCCGCGATGTACTCCAAGACCAAGCGCGTCTTCCCGCTCGTCGTCTGCGAACCGAAGGCTCTCGCCATCTGTGAACGCGTGGCCGCCGAAGGCGACCAGCTCAAGAAGGCGATCTTCCTCGCTTCCAAGAAGGAACGCGGCGACGCCGTGAAGGCCGTGGTCGAAAAGGCCAAGGCCGCCTGCAAGGCCGAGCTCGGCGACGTCTTCGACTCCCGCCAGATCAAGATGGCCTTCGAGAAGCTCCAGGAGAAGGTCTACCGCAACGCCATCATCCAGAGCGGCGAACGCGCCGACGGCCGCAAGCCGCTGGATCTCCGCGCCATCTCCTGCGAAGTCGACGTGCTGCCGCGCGTCCATGGTTCCTCGCTCTTCCAGCGCGGTGAGACCCAGGGTCTCGTCCTCGCCACCCTCGGCACCTCCAAGGACGCCCAGGAAGTCGACGCCATCACCGGCGGTCCGAGCAAGCGCTCGTTCCTCCTGCACTACAACTTCCCGCCCTTCTCGGTGGGTGAGACCGGCCGTTTCGGCATGACCTCCCGCCGCGAGACCGGCCACGGCAACCTCGCCGAGCGCTCGCTGCTCTCCGTGCTGCCGTCCGAGCAGGACTTCCCGTACTCCATCCGTCTCGTCTCCGAGATCATGGAGTCCAACGGTTCCACCTCGATGGCTTCCGTCTGCGGCGGCACCCTCGCCCTCCTCGACGCCGGCGTGCCCATCAAGGCCCCGGTCGCCGGCATCTCCTGCGGTCTCGTGACCGAAGACGCCGCCGGTAAGATCGTGAAGCACCGCGTGCTGACCGACATCATCGGCGCCGAAGACCACTACGGCGACATGGACTTCAAGATCTGCGGCACCCGCGAAGGCATCACCGCCTTCCAGCTCGACCTCAAGATCCACGGTCTCCCGATGAGCATCGCCAAGGAAGCCATCGCCCAGAACAAGGTCTCCCGCGACGCCATCCTGGACATCATGTTCAAGACCATGCCGGCCACCCGCGCCGAGCTGAAGTCCTGCGCTCCCCGCACCCATCGCATCAAGATCCCGGCGGACAAGATCGGCGCCCTCATCGGCCCGGGCGGCAAGAACATCAAGCGCATCACGGAGTACACCGGCTGCCAGCTCGACATCGACCAGGACGACTCCGGCTGGGTCACGATCTTCGCGACCGACGGCGAGTCCCTCGCCCGCGCGGTCAACGAGGTCAACCTCCTCTCGGCCCAGATCGAGATCAACAAGACCTACAAGGGCATCATCCGCTCCGTGAAGGAATTCGGCGCCTTCGTCGAATGCCTCCCCGGCCAGGAAGGCCTCGTGCACGTCTCCGAACTCGCCGACCACCGCGTCGAGCGCGTCGAAGACATCTGCAAGCTCGGCGACGAGATCATCGTCAAGTGCGTCGGCATCGACGACAAGGGCCGCGTGCGCCTCTCGCGCCGCGCCGCCATCGCCGAGAAGGAAGGCCGCGAATACGCCCCGGCCCCGAAGCCGATGGACCGCCCCCGCGGCGACCGTCCGGACCGTCGCTAAGTCCCGGTTGAACGAACAGACAAGGCTCCGGCTCACCCCGGGGCCTTTTTTGTGCCTGCTTGCGGCGGGCTTACTTCGCCGGCTTGCCCGCCGTCGTCACGCGCTCGAACCAGGCACGCGCGGCCTGGGTCGCCTCGCCGTCGCGCATGGGCCAGCGGTCGTTATGCGGATGCTTCGCCAGTTCGTTGGGGAAGGTCCCGAAGTGCGCGGCCATGTCGACGGTGAGATAAGTGACGCCGCTCGGCGCGAGGGCGTCGATGAACCGGCGGGTCTGGGCGCCGGCCTGGCTGACGAGCAGCGGGCGACCGGCGAGCCGGCGCAGGCGGACCGAGGCTTCTTCGCGATAACGGGCCAAGGGAGAACCCCAGGCGTGGCCTTTCCATTCCAGCATGCCGTCGAAGTGGTCGTGTGCCCAGAGGCCGCACCAGAGCTTGGCGACGTCGTCGTCGTGCAAGCCGAGGAACGAGACCCCGATGGCCCCGCGGGAAAATCCGCAGAGGACGACCTTCTTCGGGTCGCCGCCGAACTCGGCGCAGATCCGCGGGAGGTTGGTCTTGGCGTAGCCGACGGTGGCGTCGATGTCGCCCCACCAGGTGCGCTCGTTCTTGGCGCGGTCCTTGGCGACGTAGGGCAGGACGACCCAGATGGCCCGGCCCCGGGCCAGGCCGTAGCCGAGGGCGGCGCCTTCGACTTCGCCGGTCGAACCGGAGGTCGGGAAGTAATTGCCGGTGTACTCGGCGATCACCGGCCAGCGCTTGCCCTTGGCCTGCCAGTCGGGCGTCCAGTCGTCGGGCAGGGCGATCAGGTGATGGACCTTCGTGCCGGCGTGCTCCGGCGGCGTGACGGTGGCGCGCTGGCCCGGTTGCGGTGCTTGTTCCGTCAGCGGCGGCAACGTCAGGTCCGCCGCCGCGAGCGCGTTCGCCAAGGTCAACAGGAGCAGGGTGAGGCGCATCGGTCGGTCAGTCTCCCTTGCCGTCGACGACCTGCGTACGCGTCCACAGGTCGTGCCACGCCCGCTTGTCGCGACGGAAGAGCGGCACGTGGAAGTTCACGATGCCGAGCAGGATGAAGAACGGATTCGGCAAGGCGAAGAAGGCCGCCTTCCAGGCCGAACGGAGCAAGGCGGGCAGGAAGCCGGGCGGTGTGGCGTCGGGCAGTCCGATGGTCCGGAGGTTGAAGATGCGCTTGCCGAGCGTGCGGCCGGCCAGGAGCCATTCTTGCAGCGCGAGCGCGAGGAGCATCGTGACGAAGCTCACGTTGCCCTGGAAAGAATACCACGTCGTGAAGGCCTCCACGTCCGCTTCCTTCGGGTGGAGGGCCATGTCCTTGATCAACTCCAGGTCGCGCGGCGCGCCGGACTTGATCGCCTTCACATATTGCGCGGTGAAACGCTGGGTCCACTCGTCGGCCTGCTGCCGGGCGGCGAGTTCTTCGGGTCCGGCGAGGAGCCCGGCCAAGGCCCAGCCGAGGATCATCAGCGGAATGATGTCCGCCAGGCAGGCCAAGGTGCGCCACCCGTATCCCGCGGGAGGCGGCGGGATCGGGGGCGGATTAGCCACGGGCTTGGGCGCGCTCGCAGGCGTCGAGCGTGTTCTTCATCAGCATCGCGACGGTCATCGGGCCCACGCCGCCGGGGACGGGCGTGATGGCTTCGCACTGCGGGGACACGGCGTCGAAGTCGACGTCGCCGACGATGCGGTAACCGGTCTTCTTGGTGGCGTCCGGCACGCGGTTGATGCCGACGTCGATGACGACCGCGCCGGGCTTGACCATGTCGGCGGTGATGAAGCGGGGCTTGCCGATCGCGGCGACGATGATGTCGGCCTGACGCACGATGCCGGGCAGGTCCTTGGTGCGGGAGTGGGCGATGGTGACGGTGCAGTCGCAGCCCTTGGCGAGGAGCAGGGCGGCGGCGGGCTTGCCCACGATGAGCGAGCGGCCGACGACCACGGCGTGCTTGCCGGCGGTCTCGACGCCGGAGCGGCGGAGGAGTTCGATGACGCCGGCGGGCGTGCAGGCGGCGAAGGCGCCCGGGAGCTCTTGGACGAGCCGGCCGATGCTCTGCGTGCCGAAGCCGTCGACGTCCTTGTCGGGCGAGACGCGGTTGAAGACTTCGGTCTCGGGCAGGTGTTTCGGGAGCGGCGCCTGGATTAGGATGCCGTGGACCGAAGGGTCGGCGTTGAGGGTGTCGAGGTGCGCGAAGAGTTCCTCCTGCGAGACGGACTCGGGGAAGAGCTGCAGCGAGGCCTTCATGCCGACCTCGGCGGCGGTCTTCTGCTTCTTGGTGACGTAGGAGACCGAGGCAGGGTCGTCGCCGACGCGGACGAAGGCCACGTGGGGGACGACCGGGGCGAGCTTGGCCACGCGTGCCTTGACTTCGGCGAGGACCTGCTGGGCGATGGCGTTTCCGTCGATGAGGCGCATGGGTGAGGACTAAGACGACCAGCCCGCCGAGGGCGAGAAAAGTCCTTCGGCCCAACGTCGGATGATTGTCTCGCCCTGCGGGGTAAAAGCCTCAAAGGGTAGGGCGTGCCCTCCGAAGGACCCATGCGTATTCATAAGTTCCTCGCCCAGGCGGGGGTCTGTTCCCGTCGTGAGGCGGAGCGGCTGGTCGCCTCGGGGTCCGTGATGATCAACGGCAAGCTCGCCGTCACCGGTCAGCCGGTCGATCCGGCCGTGGACACCGTCATCTGCGAGGGGCAGCACATCAAGCCGCTCAACCGAACCGTGGTGCTGATGATGAACAAGCCGCGCGGCTACCTTTGCACCAACGACGATTCGCACGGCGGCCAGACCGTCTTCGACATGGTCCCTCCCGAATACGGCAAGCTACGCCTGTTCTGCGTCGGTCGCCTCGATAAGGACTCCGAAGGCCTGCTGATCCTGACCAACGACGGCGAACTCGCCAACAAGGTCATGCACCCCTCGGGCGGCGTCATCAAGCGCTACGAGATCGTCCTCAACCGTGACTACGATCCGACGCTCACGCCCCGGCTCCTCAAAGGCGCGGTCGAAGAAGGGGAGCATCTGCGCTTCAAGAAGGTCATCCGTCATCCGGATAACGCCGCCCATCTCGAGGTCCACCTCGACCAGGGGCGTAAACGCGAGATCCGCCGCCTCTTCGAGATCTTTGGTTTTCACGTGAAGACCCTCCGCCGCTTCCAGATCGGCGGCCTGGTCCTACGCAAGATGCCCTTGGGTGATTGCCGGCCGCTTTCCCGCAAGGAAATCGACACGATTTTCGAGAACTGAGAGGGCGGGGCGGTATCTAGGGCTTGCACCCTTGGGCTAGGGGTTTTTCAT
>JAUMEU010000062.1:0-8338 GCA_032120295.1 Opitutales bacterium
TGGTCCATGGGCTTGTCTCCAGCGAAATTTTCCTTAATAAATAAACCATCCCCCTTATGGCCCCTTTCCGTCCATCGTCCGCCCCTTACGTTGCGTTCCAGCGCTCACTCTCTCGCCGCCGTTTCTTGGCCGGCACGGGCGTCGTGCTCAGCTTGCCGTTGCTCGAGGCCATGACCCCGGCTTTCGCGGCGGCCCCCGTGCCGGCCGCCAAGCCCCGGCGCATGCTGGGCATCTGCAACAACCTCGGCCTCGTCCCGGATTACTTCTTCCCGACGGGTAAGGGGAAGGACTACAAGCCCTCGGCTTATCTCGAGCTTCTGCAGGCGCATCGTAATGACTTCAGCGTCTTCTCGGGTGTCTCGCATCCGGACGTCGACGGCGGCCACCCGGCGGACAACTGCTTCCTGACCGCGGCGCCGCATCCCAGCAGCGGCGGCTTCCGTAACACCATCTCGCTCGACCAGTTCATGGCTGAGCGGATCGGTCACCTGACCCGCTTCCCATCGATGACCCTCGGCGTGAACTGCGCCCGAGGCTCCCGCAGTCTTTCCTGGACCGCCGGTGGCGTGATGATCCCGACCGAAGAACGCGCCTCCGAGGTCTTCCGGAAGATGTTCATGGGCGGCTCCGAGGCCGAAGTGAGGGCGCAGGAGCGCCGTCTCCAGCTCGGCCAGAGCATCCTGGACGCCGTGGGCGGCCAGGCCGGTGAGCTCCGTCGCACCATGGGCGCGCGCGACCGTGACCGCCTCGATCAGTATTTCACCAGCGTGCGGGAGCTCGAGCAGCGCATGCAGATGTCCAAGGAGTGGGAGCGGAAGCCGCGTCCTGTGGCGACCCGCGCCGCTCCGAGCGACCCGGGTAGCCCCAAGGAGTACATGGATAAGGTCCGCCTGATGTACGACATGGCCCGCCTCTGCTTTGAAACCGACTCTTCGCGTGCGGTCACCCTGATGCTGGACAGCGTGAATACCCCGGCCCTCGACATCGACCACGTCCATACGACCACCGATGGCTACCACAGCCTTTCGCACCACGGAAAGTCGGCCAAGAAACTCGAGCAGCTCAAGCAGATCGACAGCATGCACATGACCTTGCTCGCCAAGCTGATGGCCGACCTGAAGTCCGCCAGGGAAGACGGCCAGTCGCTGTTGGACCGCACGATGATCCTGTACGGTAGCAACCTCGGCAACGCCAGCACCCACGTGACGACCAACCTGCCGACCCTGCTCATGGGGGGCGGCTTCCAGCACGGTCAGCACCACGTCTTCGATACGACTAATAATTACCCGCTGCCGAACCTCTACGTCTCCATGCTGCAGCGTATGGGCATCGAGGCCGAGAAGTTTGCTTCGTCCACCGGCACCCTCCGCGGACTGGACCTCGTCGGTTAATCGGAGGTTTCCTGTCGAATGGGGCGTGGATAGGCGCTTGCCCGCTGGGGGCGGGCTAGGTCACTCTGGTCGTACCCCGCCATGAAGATCGTACAGCACAAGGACGCCGTCGCCATGGGCCAGGCCGCGGCCGCACACGGCGCCCGCGAACTGCGCGCCATCCTCGCCCGCCAGCCCCGGGCCAACATCATCGTCGCCACCGGCGCCAGCCAGTTCGAGACGCTCAAGCACCTCGTCCAGGAGCCCGGCATCGACTGGACCAAGGTCACGATCTTTCACCTCGACGAATACGTCGGCCTCCCGGAGGCGCATGGCGCGAGCTTCCGCAAGTATCTCCGCGAACGTTTCATCAGCCAGCTTCCGGCCCCGCCCGAGTTCGTCCCGGTCGATGGCGATGCCGCGGATTTGAATGCCGAAATTAAGCGACTGAACGACCGTATCACCGCCTGTCCGATCGACCTCTGTTTCGCCGGTATCGGCGAGAATTCTCATCTCGCCTTCAACGACCCGCCCGCGGACTTCGAGACCGAGGTGCCGTACATCGTCGTGAACCTCGATCACGCCTGCCGCCAGCAGCAGTTCGGCGAAGGCTGGTTCCCGACCTTCGACGACGTGCCGAAGCAGGCCGTGTCGATGTCGATCCGCCAGATCATGAAGAGCGCGCGCCTCATTCTTTCCGTGCCGGATAAGCGCAAGGCCGCCGCGGTGAAGGGTACGGTCGAAGGTCCGGTGACGCCGACCTGTCCCGCTTCGATCGTCCAACGCCACGCTGACTGCGCGTTGTATGTCGACGATGCCGCGGCGGCTGAACTCGCCCGCTGATTCCGTGTCCGCCTCTTCTCAGCGTGTCCTCGGTCGCGATCCCGTCACGGGTCGCGGTCTGGCCGTGGAGATCGAAGTCGGCGTAATCAAGGCGGTTGAGTTCGCCGAGCACGGTGAAAAGCGCTGGCTGAGTGCCGGTTTCGTCGACCTGCAGGTCAACGGCTACGCCGGACATGACCTCAATGGACTGACCCTCGATGTCGCGACCGTCCGGGCCCTGTGCCAGGCGCTGCTCAAGGTCGGGGTCACGACGTTCCTGCCGACGGTCATCACCGCGCCGGAGGCACGCATCATCGCCGCTTTGCGGAAGATCCGTGAGGCCTGTGTCCAGCACCCTGAGGTTGCCGCGATGGTCGCGGGCATCCATGTCGAAGGCCCGCACATCGCGCCCGAAGACGGCCCGCGCGGTGCGCACCCCGCCGCCGATGTGCGCTCGCCTTCGGTCGCCGAGTTCGACCGCTGGCAAGAGGCCGCCGGTGGGCTCGTGAGACTCGTCACGCTTTCGCCGCACTGGCCGGAGGCCCCGGCGTATATCCGTCATCTCGTGCAGTCCGGCGTGGTCGTATCGCTCGGACATACTTCCGCCGACGCCGCGCAGATCGCCGCGGCAGTCGACGCCGGTGCGACGCTTTCGACGCACCTCGGCAACGGTTCGCATGCGCTGCTGAATCGCCGGCATAACCACCTCTGGCCGCAGCTGGCCGACGATCGCCTGACGGCCATGTTCATCGCCGACGGACATCATCTCACTGCGGCGCAACTCAAGGTCATGCTCCGAGCCAAAGGCCTTGGGCGATCGTTGGTCGTCTCGGACACCGTCGCCTTGGGTGGCCTGGCTGCCGGAAAATATCAGACCCCGATCGGCGGTAAGGTCGAGTTACGGGCCGACGGCTTCCTGGCGATCGACGATGGCACCGGTAATTATCTGGCTGGGGCCGCCTTGCCGTTGCTTGCCGCGGTGCCGGTCTTGGTCGGTCAGGTCGGCCTGACGTTCGGGGAGGCTCTTGCCTTGATGACCCGCGCGCCGGGTCGGGTGATCGGGGGCAGGGGAGTGCTGGCCGTCGGTCAGCCGGCGGACTTGGTCGCCTTGGAGTGGGCTGGCGGCGTGGCTGTCCCTCGGGTGGTCGGCGTCTGGTCGCGAGGTATCCGGTCCGAATAAGGACCGGGCACATCGATTTTATCGATGTGCAGCCCCCATCAAAGCCTCGCCCGCCTTGGAATTAGGGTCAATTTAACGGCATGTACTCTGGTGACCTGTTCGCGGCGATCCTCTTCCTAGCCCTGCTTGGATTCCTGATCTACCTGCCCGTTCGTTTTTTCCTGCTCATCGGGCAGGTCAAGGCGCTCGAGAAGGCCGTCAAAGATCTCACGGCGCGTACGCCTAACACGATTACGACCGCCGTCACCACTCCCGAGGTCAAGCCGGTCGCCGTGGCGCCGGCTCCGGTCGTGGTCGAAGCAGCCCAATTGCCTCCGCCTTTGCCGGTTTCGCGCCCCGCTCCGGCTCCGGCTGCCGTCGTCCCTAACGGACCCGATCCGTTGGCCGAACGGCTGCGTGATCTCGGCGTCTTGCCGCCTTCCGATCTCCGCGGCGAGTATGCGCTGGGAGCCTGGTGGGCCGTGCGCGTCGCCGGCGTCCTCGCCGTGGCCGCGGTCGTCTTCCTCGGCCTCTGGTTGAACCTGCGTTCCACCATCCCGCCGATCGTTCGTGTCATCGAAGTGGCCATGGTCGGCGCCGGGCTCTTCTGGGGTGGTCTTCGTCTCTCCGCCAAGCGCCCGGACCTCGGTCAGGTCGTCGCTGCGGCCGGTCTCGCCGTCTGGCAGTTCGCCGCGTGGGCGACCTATGGTCTCGATAAGATGCGCGTCTGCGAAAGCGCCGCTTCGGCCGCCATGGTCCAGTTCCTCGTGGCGTTGGGTGTCGCCTTCGTCGCTTTGGCCCGCCGGAGCAAACTGTTCGCGCAACTCGCCGTGCTCTTCGCCGCCGTCGCCGTGTATTTCTCCGTCGGTACGGACGCGGCGTCCGCTCAGACCGCGACGGGAGCGGCCTTGGTCGCCCTCCTGGGCGTCGTCCTGATGGTGCGTGGCCCTTGGGGTTCTGCGGGCATCCTGGGCCTCTTCGGTTCGCAGGTCTGTCTCCTGCTGCTTTATGATGCGATGCCCTCGAAGGGCGCGGATCACCTTCCGTTGCAGCTCGCCGCCCTCGCGTCGTTCGTCGTCCTCTGGTTCGGCGAACGGCTCTTGAAGGACGACGAAGTCCTGTCGGGACGTGACGCACGCGCGGCTTTCCAGCTGAGCGCTTTCTTCGCGCCGGCCTTGCTGGCTCTCTTCCTCGCGACCGGTGGCGACCAGGCCCGTGCCACGGTCTCGTTGCTCATCGCCGCCGTCTCCGCGCTCGCGGGGTTGGCGGAGCGCGGACGTAATCGCCTCGTTTATGAAGTCCTGCTGCTGGCCGCCGTGGGCTTCGTCGCCGCCGGCCTGGTCTGGTTGGCGGATCCGCACCTCGTCTGGCTCGTCTGGGCGCTCGCCGCCGCGGGCACTTTGCTGGTCGGCACGCGGACTGGCTCGGAGCTTGTCCGCTGGTCGGCCGAGATCTTCGGTGGCGTGGCCGCGTTCGCTTTCATCGATCACCCTCCGGAGCAGCCCTGGATGGCTCTGGTCGGCATCGGCGCTTTCGCCTTACTGCTGGCGTTCCGCGAGGATTGGGAGCGTGCCGCCGGCTGGCAGCAGTTCCGTCGCATCGTCGGCATCGTGAGCCTGGCCCTCGTCGTGCTCTCCGTGCAGGAAGACTTCCCCAAGGCCGACACCGGTTGGCCGTGGTTGGTGGTGTTGCTCGCCGCCGCCATGCGTTTCCGGCCCGCGCTCTTGTGGGCGGCCCTTCCGGGTTATCTCTTTACCAGCGTCTTGGTGGTGTTCTGGCGTCCCCTCGTCGGTTCCGGGGGATCTTCGGCTTGGTGGGCCGTCTGGGCCGCGTTGCTGGGGGTGTTGAACATCGGCGCCCTGTGGCGTCTGCTCGGACGTCCGGAGCTCTTCGCGAAGGTCCTCCGTCATGCGTTGGCCTTGACCACCGCGGTGATCGTCTACGCCTTCGTCGCCGCTATGGCCCGGAGCCTGCTGCCGGCCGCTAAGGACGCGTGGTCACCCGCCGCCTGGCAGCTCGCCCTCACCTGGTTCGGTGGGGCGGCCATGCTCGTGGTCGTGACCGCGCTCTGGCGTCGCCTCGGCGCCGTGCCCTCCGAACTCTCTTTGGCGGTCCTGGGCGCACTGCTTGGATTTTTCATTCAAGGGGTCGTCAACGCCGGCTCGGGACTGACTTCGCTTGGTCTGATTCAGAGCCCATTCATCTTAGTCGGTCTGACCGGACTTCTTTACGTCCTGGCCATCCATACCCTCGATCAAGGCGCTTGGGGTACCGTGCAGAGGTCGGTACTCGGCGTCGTGACGCTCTACTTCATGACCTTCATCATGCTGGCTCAACTCCCGGGCGCGGGCGTCTCGCTCTTCTGGGCCTTAGCCTCCGTGCTCACGTTCGTGCTCGGTCACTTACTTGCTACCCGTTCCTTCCGTATGCTCGGCCTGATCGGACTCGTCATCGCCGCCCTGCGCGTGCTGACGCACGACATCACGGACCTCCTCGGCCGGATCGTCGCCTGCGGGGCGCTGGCCGTAGCTTTCTTCGGCATCGCCTGGCTTTACGGTCGGATCACTTCCGAAAAGCAGGCCGACTGAGTCCGCCATGACTACGCATCGATACGACGGTCACGTCCACCTCGTCGGCAACGGTCTCTCCGGCAGCGGTTGCTGGCTGCGCCTGGATGGCCTGTGGCACCGCGCCCTCGGCGAGGTGATGCGCCGCACCATCGGGTTGGAGGCGAAGGCCACCGCGCGGGATTTCGACGAAAGCTTCGTCGCCCACCTTGCGGGGCTTGTCGCCGGTTCCTCGGTGGACGGCGCCCTGCTGCTCGCGCAGGATGAGGTCTATGAAGACGACGGCCGGAAGATGGACTTCGGTTCATTCTACGTCCCGAACGAATATCTCTTCAAGGTCTGCGCGGAGCATCCCGAATTCCTTCCCGCGGTCTCGATCCATCCGGGCCGTAAGGACGCATTGGAGGAGCTGGAGCGCTGCCTCGCGGCCGGCGCCCGGGCGCTGAAGCTCCTGCCCAATTGCCAGAACGTGAACTGCTCCTTGCCGCAGTACGAGGCCTTCTGGCGTCGGATGGCTGCCGCCGGCCTGCCTTTCCTCAGCCATACCGGCGGCGAGATGACCGTCCCGGTGGTCAACCGATCCTATCAGGACCCACGCATCCTGCGACGCCCCCTGGAGCTGGGCGTCAAGGTCATCGCCGCGCATGCCTCGGGCAACAGCCATTTCTTCGACCCCAATTATTTCGGCGAGCTGGTCCGGCTCATGGATGAGTTTCCCGGCCTGTATGCGGATACCAGCGCATTGAACAGTCCGGTGCGTAGCGGCTTACTCAAAAAGGTCAGGGCGTCCGGGCGGCAGGATCGCTTCTTGCACGGCAGCGACTACCCCGTGCCGGTGGGCGCCTTATGGGTGCGCTTACGTGGGTTGATCAGCACGGCGCAGTGGCGTGAGGCGGCGAGAATCCCTAATCTGTTGGAAAGGGACGCCTACCTTAAGCGCGCGATGGGTTTCGACGAGGGGCACTTCACCAGGCTGGGTGAGATCCTGAGGCCCGTCTGATCTCAGATCGAGCGGAGCAGGGATTGGATGTCGACGGAGTCCGAGATCATCTTGCGGATGATCGGGATCTTGTCGGCGTCCTGGCGCATCGTCTTCACCGTCATGTTGTTGATGCGCGCCGTGACGGCGAAGGATTCCGCCTCGACGGCGGCCATCGCGATGCCCGCCTCCTTGAGGCGGCGGACGATGTCGTCGTTGGGGAGCAGCCCGTTCGAGAAGAGCACGCCAGAAAGGGCTTCGGCGCCGACGCCGGCGATGAAGGCCTCCAGCAAGTCTTCGCGGTCGCCTGGAACGATGACAAGGGTGCCGGGAATACGGAGGTATTCGGCGGAGCGGCGGGCGGACATCGCGCCGATGACCACGCGGCGGACGCGACGGAGGCCTTCGGGTTGGTGAATCCAGCGGGCTTTGGTCTCATCGGCCACCTGGTCGAGATTCGGGTAGACGAGCATCTCCAGGAGGGGGACGACGCCGAGCAGCGGGACGCCTAGCTTGCGCAGACCGCGACCGGCGAAGTCGCGGATGAATTCCAGCTTGTCGGGCATCACCTTGTTGAGGATGGCGCCTACGACCTCGACGCCGGCCTTGTCGAAGAGCGCCTTGTTGAGGGCGATCTCGTCGATCGGTTTGCCGATGCCGCCCGCGGCGACGATGATGGCCTTGGAGCCGAGCACCTTGGCGTTGTCCGCGTTCGAGGCGCCGAAGACCGAGCCCACGCCGGCGTGGCCGGACCCCTCGACGACGACGATGTCCTTGCCGTAGGCGGTACGATCAAACGCGCGGCAGATGCGGTCCTTGAGTTGCGGGCCGATCTCGTCGGGGTTCTCCAGATACTGCTTCGTGAAATCCGGGCCGATGGCGACGGGCGACATCGCGGCGATCGGGACGTTGAGGTCGAAGAGCCCGTCGATGAGCAGGGTGTCCTCGTCGACCTGGTCTTCGCCTGACATCACCACGCGCTGGGCGATCGGTTTGATGTAGCCCACGTGCAGGCCCATCGCCTGCAGGGCGGCCGTGAGGCCGAGGCAGGTCGTCGTCTTGCCGTCGTTCATGCGCGTCGCCGCGACGAAGACGCGTCGCGTGTCGAGATTCATCGGGCGCGTGAGCAGCCCGGGGACGTTGTCGGCGAAGCGCTTGCGGGAGGGCATGGTCAGGCGGCGGGACCGTCCTTGAGCTTCGGGAAGAGGTAGGACTTATCGACCGCCTGGGCGGCGACGATCACCGCGGTGCCGAAGATATCGTGGGCGCTGGCGCCGCGGGAGATCTCGGCGGCGGGACGGTCGAGGCCGGTGAGGATCTGGCCGTAGGCCGGGATGTCGGCGATGTGCTGGGCCATCTTCGAGGCGATGTTGCCGGAGTTAAGGTCAGGGAAGATCAGCACGCCGGCACGGCCGGCCACGGCCCCGGTGACTTCCTTGGA
>JAUMEU010000063.1:0-6609 GCA_032120295.1 Opitutales bacterium
AGGCGAGCTCAGCGGGCGTGCCGGCGGGGAGACGCACATACGCGGCCGGATCCCACTGGTCGTTGGAATGGGCCTGCAGGTTCTTGTAACCGTAATAGGCGTCGAAGCCGCGCTGGATCGGACCGGGCGAACCCATGTGCCACTTGCCGACCATCCAGGTGCTGTAGCCGGACTGCTTCAGCAGCTCGGGGATGGTGATGTTGTCGGCGAGGAGGTGGCCGGTGTAAGCCGGACCGCGCTTGGGCGCGGGCTTGGCGCTGACGAAGTCGCCGATGCCGGCCTCGTGCGGATGCAGGCCGGTGATGAGCGAGGCGCGCGTGGGGCAGCAGCGCGCGGAGTTATAGCATTTCTCGAAACGCGCGCCGGCCTTGGCCAGGCGGTCCAGGTTCGGCGTGGGGATCTCGCCGCCGTAGGCGCCGAGGTCCGAGTAACCGAGGTCGTCGGCGAGGATGACGAGCACGTTCGGACGGTCGGCCGCTCCGAGCGCGAGCGCGCAGGTCGTCAGGAGGAGACGGAAGATCATGGGGTCGTGACGGCGAGACCGGAGACGGCTCCCTGCAAGGCGACGACCTTGGCGTAAGTCCCCACGGGCTTGGCATTGTCGTGACCCACGCAGAAATCCTCGGCCGGCTGACGCGGCAGCAAGCCCTTGGCCTTGCCGGTGACGGCCTCCTGGCCGGCGACGACGAGCTTCATGGCACCGTCGGTGGCGAGGCTCGCGGTGACCGTGAACGACCCTTTGACCTCGGCGGACGAAAGGACCTCGATGACTTCGTCCGCACCGTGGCGCACGGCGAACGCGACGCGGCCGCCTTTGAGATAGAGCGCGTGACCGATGAGTCCGCCCTGGGCGAGGATCACGGCGTCACGTTGCGCGGTGTCGACAGTGACGGCGACGGTGAAGGCGCGCTGGCCGACCTGCGGGGCGGCGGCGGAAGCGGCGGTGTCGCCAGCCTTCGCCTGCGCGAGTGAGAAGGGCTTCGCGGGGGCGACCGACTTCGCCGCGCCTTTCTTCGCCGCCGGCTTCTTATCGTCGGCTTTCTTCACGTCGTTGGGCACGTAATCGACCGTCGGATAAAGCGTCTTCGCGCCCTTCACTTCGCCGGCGGGACGACGCGCGGTCGGGGTCTTGCCGCCGATCTCGGCCGCCATCTTATCGGCCAGCGCCTTCAGTTTCGCGACGACGTCCGGATGCTGCGCGGCGACGTCGGTCTGCTCGCCGATCTCGGCGTCGAGGTCGTAAAGACGCAGGCCGGGCGCGGTCTTCGCCGCTTGCTTGCCCATGCCTTCTGGCTGCGGCGTGAGCGCGAGTTTCCAGCGTCCTTGGCGGACGGCCTGTAAGTCGTAGCCGGCGAAATAGTAATGCGCTTCGCGCGCGGACTCCTTCGACTGACCAAGCAGGATCGGCGTGATGTCACGTCCGTCGATCACCGGCGTCGCGGGCACGGTGCCGCCGGCGAGGGAGACGAACGTCGGGAGGAGGTCGATGGTCGCGGCGACGGCGTCGTTCACCGAACCGGCGGGGATGCGGCCCGGCCACCAAGCGAGGGTCGGTACGCGCACGCCGCCTTCCCAGGTCGAGCCCTTGCCGCCGCGGAGCGGTCCAGCGCTGCCACCATCGGCACCCTTGGTGAGCCACGGACCGTTGTCGGACGTGAAGATCACGATCGTATCCTTATCAAGGCCCTGCGTGCGGAGGGCGTCGAGCACCTGCCCGACGCTCCAATCGACTTCTTCGACCCAATCGCCGAAGCGACCGTTCTGGGATTTACCGGCAAAGGCGGCGCCCGGCCAAATCGGGGTGTGGACGGCGTTGTGGGCGTAATAGAGATAGAAGGGCTGGTCTTTGTGACGACCGATGAAGTCGACGGCTTCCTTGGTATAGAGCTCGACCATGCGGCGCTGACCCTCCCCGTCCATCAGCTCGACGATCTTCTCATCCCGCAGGAGGGGGACGACCGGGACCTTGGTCTCGGCCGACTTCTTGAGCATGTCGTTCGAGTACGGGATACCCAGGTAGTGGTCGAAACCCTGCCGGGTGGGCAGGAATTCAGGCTGGTCGCCCAGGTGCCACTTCCCGACCATCTGGGTGGCATAGCCTTTTTCTTTAAGTCGTTCGGCGACAGTTACTTCAGATGGATTTAGCCCCACGGATTGACCCGGGAAATAGACCCCCGGGACGGAGATGCGGGCGCCGTAGCATCCGGTCATCATCTGGGCCCGGGAGACCGAACAGACCGGGGTGGCGTAGAAGCTGGTCAATTTCATGCCCTCTTTGGCCATCCGGTCCAAGTGGGGGGTGCGCTGCTTGGTCGCCCCGAACGGGCCGATATCCCCGTACCCCATGTCATCGATGAAGATCACCACCACATTGGGCGGGCGGGCGGCGGAGAGAGCGGGGGCGAGCAAAGCCGCCAGCAGGAGGAGGAAAACCTTCTTCATAGGGGTATCGGTAGAACAGCCGCCAAGCCCCGGAGTTGCAAGACACGGCTGGATTGCGACGTTGACCTCCCCGTCGCCCTTTCGACCCCGATTAGAAGCGATAAAAACGGCATTTTTGACCCTTCCCGCTTGCCCCCTCTGGGGGCTGTCCTAACTTGCGGCCAACGACCATGGTTAAATCCGATTTCGGCTACAACAGCAAGGTGGAGGGCGAGGTCATCGTGACCCGTGCCGATGCCGTCGTGAACTGGGTGCGCAGCAACTCCGTGTGGCCGATGCCCATGGGTCTCGCCTGCTGCGCCATCGAGCTCATGGCCGCCGGCGGCTCCCGCTTCGACATCTCCCGCTTCGGCATGGAGGTCATGCGCTTCTCCCCCCGCCAGGCCGACTGCATGATCGTCGCCGGCACCGTCACCTACAAGATGGCCGAAGTCGTCCGCCGCATCTACGACCAGATGGCCGAGCCGAAGTGGGTCGTCGCCATGGGCGCCTGCGCTTCCACCGGCGGAATGTACCGCTCCTACGCCACGCTGCAGGGCGTCGATAATATCGTCCCCGTTGATATTTATATCTCCGGCTGTCCGCCCCGCCCCGAGGCCCTCCTCGACGGCATGATGCTGCTTCAGGAGAAGATCCGCCAGGAAGGCGGCTCGCTGCGCCGCACCTTCCGCGGCCGCACCGTCGAAACGAAGATCGTCAGCTAAGCACGGACATGGACGCCGCCGCGCTCAGCTCCCGCTTCCCTGCCACGCAGGACCTCGCCGGCAAGGACATGCCGACCTTCCGCGTCGCCGGGGGTGACCTGCTCGCCACCGTGCGTTTCCTGCGCGACGAGCACGGCTTCGACCTGCTCGCCGACCTCTGCGGCCTCGAGCTGCAAGGCCGCCCGGTCCGCTTCGGCGTCGTCATCCATCTCCTCAGCACGACGCATAAGGAATACGTGCGCCTGCACGTCGACGCCGTCGGCGACCGCGTCCCGAGCGTCTCCTCGCTGCACCCCGGCGCCAACTGGCACGAGCGCGAGGCGTTCGACATGTTCGGCATCGTCTTCGAAGGCCACCCGGACCCGCGCCGCATCCTGATGTGGGATTCGTATCCCTATCACCCGCTCCGCAAGGACTTCCCTCTCGCCGGCATCGAAGTCCCCTTCCCCGCCGCCGACGTCGCGGAAGTCACCGGCCAGAAGGTCGAGCCCGCGCCGATGATGGGCGGACCGTTCGTCTCGCAGGGCGGCAAGCTCTCCGAAGGCGAACCCTCCGCGCTCGACCAGTCCTGGACCGAGGAAAAACCCAAAGCCTGATTTAACGTGAAGATCACCAAGGAAATCTCCATCGGCGACGTCGCCGCCCGTTCGGAAGAACTGCGCGGAGAGAACATGACCCTCAACATGGGTCCGTCCCACCCGGCCACGCACGGCGTGCTCCGCCTGAGCCTCGAGCTCGACGGCGACAAGGTCGTGAAGTGCGACCCGGTCATCGGCTACCTGCACCGCGGCGACGAGAAGATCGCCGAGAACATGACGTACAACCAGTTCGTCCCGTACACGGACCGCCTGGACTACCTCGCCCCCCTCGCCAACAACGTCGCCTACGCCATCGCCGTCGAGAAGCTCGCCGGCCTGAAGCTCCCTGCCCGCTGTGAAGCGATCCGCGTGCTCACCTGCGAGATGGCCCGCATCTCGTCCCACCTCCTCGGCATCGGCGTCTACGCGATGGATACCGGCGCCTGGACGGTGTTCATGTACACCTTCAACGAGCGCGAGAAGCTCTACACGCTCTTCGAAGAGCTCACCGGCGCCCGCTTCACCACGAGCTACACCCGCATCGGCGGCGTGACGCGCGACATCCCGGACGGCTGGCTCGCCAAGGTCTCCGCGTTCTGCGACGGCGTCGAGCGCACCATCGACGAGGTCGACAAACTCCTCACCCGCAACGGCATCTTCCTCGAGCGCACCGAAGGCATCGCCACCATCTCGAAGGAGATGGCCCTCGCCTACGGCCTCACCGGCCCGAACCTCCGCGCTTCCGGCGTCCCGTTCGACCTCCGCAAGGACAAGCCCTACTCGGGCTACGAGCAATATGACTTCGACGTCCCCGTCGGCGTGAAGGGCGACTGCTTCGACCGCTACCTCGTCCGCATGGAAGAGCTCCGCCAGTCCGTGCGCATCATCCGCCAGGTCGTGAAGTCCATGCCCGGCGGCGCCTGGTATGCCGAGGACGCGAAGAAGATCTTCCTCCCGCCCAAGGCCAAGGTGATGACGAAGATGGAAGAGCTCATCCAGAACTTCATGCTGGTGACCGAAGGCCCGCAGATCCCGGCCGGCGAAGTCTACTTCGAAGCCGAGAACCCGAAGGGCGCCCTCGGCTTCTACGTCGTCTCCAACGGCGGCGGCGTCCCGTACCGCCTCCGCATCCGCGGACCGAGCTTCGTCTCGCTCTCCATCCTTCCCGCCATCGTCCCCGGCAACTTCCTCACCGACGTCGCTTCCATCCTCGGTTCGCTCGACTTCGTCATGGGCGAATGCGACCGCTAAACCCCATGCACGAATCTCCTTCTTCCTCCGCCCCCGCCCGCGCGCTCAAGCCTGAGACGCTCGCCCAGGCTCCCGCCATCATCGCGCAGTATCCGCAGAAGCGCAGCGCGACGATGCCCCTCTTGCACCTCGTGCAGGAAGACCGCGGCTACATCACCCAGGATGACATGACCTGGGTCGCCGAACTCGTTGGCGTGACCCCGATGCAGGTCCTCGAAGTGGTGACGTTCTACCCGATGTACCGCCAGTCGCCGATCGGCCGCCGCCATGTGCGCGTCTGCCGCACGCTCTCCTGCGCCCTCCGCGGTTCCTACGCGCTGATGGAGAACCTCGAACAGTCCCTCAACTGCAAGCGCGGCGAGACCTCGCCCGACGGCGACTTCACCCTGGAGTTCGTCGAATGCATCGCCGACTGCGGCTGCGGCCCGGTCGTCCACGTCGACGCCTCGATGCACGAGAACGTGAAGCCCGAAGATGCCGGCAAGTTCGCCGCCCAACTCAAGGCCACGCTCAAGGACCCTTCCTACGGTCAGAACTCTCCCGTTCCCGGCACGCCCGAGTGGAACGGTTAATCTCTAAACTCTAAGCGACATGCCCGCCGTCGAACGCCCTCTCATCTACGCCAACCTCCGCAAGCCGGGGTACACGGTCGACATCGACTGCTACCTGCGCAACGGCGGTTACGACGCCCTCAAGAAAGCCGTCGCCCTCAAGCCCGAGGAAGTCTGCAAGGAAGTCGAAGTCTCCGGCCTGCGCGGACGCGGCGGCGCCGGCTTCCCGACCGGCATGAAGTGGAAGTTCCTCGACCGTAAGTCGGGCAAGCCCGCCTACCTGGTCGTCAACGCCGACGAATCCGAGCCCGGCACCTACAAGGACCGCCAGATCATCTACAAGGACCCGCACCAGATGCTGGAAGGCATCGCGATCACCGCGTGGGCCATCCAGGCCAAGCAAGCCTTCATCTACATCCGCGGCGAGTTCATCCACGGCGCCAAGATCCTCGAGCGCGCGATCGCCGAAGCGAAGGCCAAGGGTTTCCTCGGCCAGAACATCCTCGGCTCGGGCTACTCCTGCGAAGTCGTCATCCACCGCGGCGGAGGCTGCTACGTCTGCGGCGAAGAGACCGGCCTCATCGAGTCCCTCGAAGGCAAGCGCGGCTACCCGCGCATCAAGCCCCCGTATTTCCCGGCCGTCCTCGGCCTCTACAACTGCCCGACCATCGTCAACAACGCGGAGACGATGGCGCAGGTGAAGCACGTGCTCGCCTTCGGCGGCGCGGAGTTCGCCAAGATCGGCATCCCCGGCGACAGCGGCACGCACATCTGGGGCGTCAGCGGCCTGGTGAAGCGCCCGGGTCTCTACGAGATCGAAGCCGGTAAGGCCACCTTCGGGGAACTGCTCTACGACCTCTGCGGCGGCCCGCTCGACGGCCGTAAGATCAAGGCGATCATCCCTGGCGGCTCCTCCACCAAGATCCTCAAGGTCGGCGAACGCTTCAAGGGCAAGCTCGCCAACGGCACCGAGTTCGACTGGGCGCTCGAGGACATCCCCCTCGACTCCAACAGCATCGCCGCGTGCGGCACGGGCCTCGGCACCGGCGGCACCATCGTCATCGACGACTCCGTCGAGATGAT
>JAUMEU010000064.1:0-17954 GCA_032120295.1 Opitutales bacterium
ACACACATGACAAGTGCTCCGATCGTCGTGACCGGGGTCCATATGGACCTCACCGACGCCCTGAAGGAAACGGTGTGCGCCAAGGTCGAAAGACTGCTGCGCCACAACCCGCGGATCATCCGCGTGCACGTCGAACTCGTCCACACCCGCTGCAGCGACCACAGTCGCGAGTTCGGGGCTCAAATCCGGCTGGAGTTGCCGGGCCCGGACATCGTCGTCCGGGAGGAGTCGGACGACCTTTACAAGTCTATCGATATCTTGGTCGACAAAGTCGACCGCCAGCTTCGCCGCCGCCATCGCCTGGAAAAGGAGAAACGGAATCATCCGCATCCGACGGATCTGGGCGACCTGGGACGCGCGGCGTAAGGAAGGTACGGTGCCGGCCGGTTGTCAGTGAGGGCTGGTCAGTCGGTGAAGGTCGAAGTCAGGAAGGCCGGAAGTCGGTGAAAACAGATGGAAAGCCAGTCAGACAGCGAAGGTAACGGACCGTCAGTCAGGTAACAGACAACGTAAGCCAAGCCAGCACAGTCAAAGTAGGTACCGGACCCCGGCCGCCGCAAGGCGACCGGGGTCCTCCTGTTCGGAGGGTCGCCCCCGCCTAAGTTTCTCGCCCTCGGCCCCCCGAGGGCTTTTATCTGCCCCATGCGCATTTATTTCATGGGCATCTGCGGTACGGCGATGGGTAACGCCGCCTTGCTGATGCGCGCCTTGGGCCATGAGGTCATGGGATCCGATACGGGCATCTACCCGCCGATGTCCGACCACCTGCGCGGCGCGGGCGTCGATATCCTCGAAGGATGGTCCGCCGAACGCCTCGCCCAGCTCAAGCCCGACCTGGTCGTGGTCGGTAACGTCGCTTCCCGCGGACATCCTGAAGTGGAGTGGCTGCTCGAAGCCCGCACCCAGCCTTACGTCTCTCTCCCGGAACTGCTCCGCACCCGCCTGCTGAACGAACGCCGTAACGTCGTCGTGGCCGGCACCCACGGCAAGACCACCACGACCTGCATGGCCGCGGCGCTGCTTCAGGCCAACGGAACCGAGCCGGGCTGGCTCGTGGGCGGCGTCCCGCGCGACCTGCCGGACTCTTCCCATCCCGGCAAGCAGGGCGGCCCCTTCGTCATCGAAGGCGACGAGTACGACACGGCCTTCTTCGACAAGCGCAGCAAGTTCATCCAGTACCTGCCGCACGTCCTCGCTATCAATAACTGTGAGTTCGACCACGCCGACATCTTCCGCGACCTCGATGACGTCCTGCGGACGTTTGCCCACGTCATCCGCATCGTCCCACGCGATGGCGCGATCGTCGCCAATGGCGATGACGCCAATGTCCTCGGTCTGGTGAAGAACGTCGCCTGGGCCCCGGTCATCCGCGTGGGCACCGGCGCCGGCAACGACGTCGTCATCGCCGACTTCAAGGAATCGCCCACGGGCTCTTCTTTCACGCTCCTGTGGAAGGGCAAGGAGTGGGGCAGGGTGAAGTGGGCCCTGCCGGGTCTTTTCAATGCCCGTAACGCCGCCATGGCGGCCGTCTCCGCCGGACTTCTGCTCGACGCGCAGGACCCGACCAAGCTCAAGCTCGACGCGCTCGACTCCTTCCAAGGCGTGCAGCGACGCCAGCAGGTGCTGGTCGACCGTCCCGACCTGACGGTGATCGAGGATTTCGGCCACCACCCGACGGCGCTCGACCTGACGCTGGAATCCCTGCGCGCCCGCTACCCGCAGCATCGTCTCGTGGCCTGCTTCGAGCCGCGCAGTAACACCGCCGCCCGTAAGGTGATGCAGGATGCCTTCCAGGAGGCGCTCAAGAAGGCCGACGAGGTCTTCCTGCCTCCGCCCCATCGCGCGGATAAGCTCGGCGAAGAACGTTTCGACAGCGCCGGCGTCGCCGCCGCGATCACCGCGGCCGGCCGCAAGGGTTTCGCCCCGGCTTCGAACGACGCCTTGCTCACCGAACTCACCGCTCTCGTGAAGTCGGACAAGTCTCCTCGTTGCGTCGTCTTCTTCTCGAACGGCGCCTTCGGCGGCATCATCCAGAAGTTCGCCCAGTCGGCCTGAGGTCAATCGAGCAGACCGAGCACCTGCTTGGCCTGCGCGGAGTCCTGCGCGATCTGCGACTGCAGGGCGGCCAGGTCCGCGAATTTCTGTTCGGCGCGGAGGCGTCGCACCCAGCGGACGCGGACCGTATCGCCCGTGGTCGGTGCGGTGCCGCGGAGGACGTGGGCTTCGAGCAGGGGAGCGACGGATCCGCTTTCGACGGTGGGACGCTGTCCGTAATTCGCGACCGCCGGCAGGGCCTCGCCCCGGAAGATGACTTCGACGGCGTAGACGCCGTAGGCGGGCTTGAGTTCGGGCTGCCAGGCGACGTTGACCGTCGGGAAGCCGATGGTGCGCCCGAGGCGGCGCCCGCCGATGATCGCTCCTTCGGCTTCGTAAGGCCTCAGCAGCATCGCGTTCGCGAGGGCGAGGTCGCCGCCGGCGAGGCACTGGCGGATCCGGGAGCTGCTGACCGTCTCGTCGCCGAGCTGGACCGCCGCGACGAGCCTGACGCCGAGTCCCTCGGCCGCGCCGTGCGCGATGAGGGTCTCGCCGTGGCCCGCCCGTCCCCGGCCATACTGGAAATTGGAACCGACGTGGAGCGACTTCAGGTGCGGGAAGGTCTGCTGCAACCATTTCGGGAAGTCCGCCGCTTCGATGCCCGCGTGGTTGCGGTCGAATTTTTCGTGACGAATCAGCTGGGCGCCGGCTTCGGTCAGGCGTTCATCCTTCTGCGCACGCGTGAAGATCAGCGGGACGGAGGATTCCGGCCGAAGAACTTTGCTCGGGTGCGGGTCGTAGGTGAGCACGCCGACGATACCTCCGTCCGCCCGGGCGGCCTCGCGGGCGGAGTGCAGGACGGCGCGATGGCCGAGGTGCACGCCGTCGAAGGCGCCGATGGCGAGATGGAGGGGCAGGCTCATGCGGCAGGCGCGGCTTGGCTCACAGGCACCAGGGCCGCGACGAGCTGGTCGTCGCTCATGGCGCCGAGCTGCGGCAGGGTGTGGCCAAGGGAGAGGTCGAGTTGCCCCGAACGCGTGCGGCGGAGCATCGAGAGGTGGGCGCCCGGCCCGAGCTTGCGGCCGAGGTCGTAGGCGAGCGTGCGCACGTAGGTGCCCTTGGTGCAGCGGACGCGGAAGTTGATCTTCGGGCTCCGCCAGGAGAGCAGTTCGAACTCGGCCAGGCTGATGGCGCGAGGCTCACGGACGACTTCGATGCCCTTGCGCGCGAGGTCGTAGAGTTTCTGGCCGCCGATCTTCTTCGCCGAATGCATCGGCGGGACCTGGAACTGGTCGCCCAGCATCGAGGCGAGGGCGGCGCGGACCTGGGCTTCGGTGATCTCCGGGACCGGGTTCGTCTCCAGCGTCTCGCCTTCGGCGTCCTGCGTGTCGGTGACGATGCCGAGCGTCGCTTCACCGAGGTATTCCTTATCCTGAGCCATCAGCTGGTCCGAGGCCTTGGTCGCCTTGCCGACGAGCACGATGAGCAGGCCCGTGGCCATCGGGTCGAGGGTGCCCGCATGGCCGACGCGGCGCGTGCGGTAGAGCCGGCGCACGCTGTCCACGACGTCGTGCGAAGTGATGCCCGGCGGCTTGTCGACGAGCAGCACGCCCGCGGGTTCGGCGGCGGGCTCGCTCATTTCGCCGAGAACTCGCGGTAATGGGCGATGACGATCCCGAGGATCTTCGCGCGGTCCTGGGGCAGACGACAGCCCTGCATGTTGAAGCCGGCCGCGAGCATATGGCCCCCGCCGTTGAGCTTGCCGGCGCAGAGGTCGAGGCGGAGCTTCGGGTCGCGGCCACGCAGGCTGCCGCGGACGCCATCGGCGCCTTCTTCCATCAGCACGGCGATCTCGACGCCTTCGACGGAGCGCGGGAATTCCACGAGGCCTTCTTTGTCTTCCTTCGAGGTGCCGGTGGCGACGTAATCGGCCTGGGTGAGTTCACCGGAGCAGATCTTACCGTCTTCGTGGAAGAGGATGGTATTCAGGAAGCGCTTGGTGAGCTCGAGCTTGCCTCGGCTTTCCTGCTCGAAGACGCGGTAGTTGGCCTCGGCGGGGTCGGCGCCGCGACGGACGAGCTCGGCGATGATCGCGAAGACGTCGGCGGTGGTGCTGCGGTAGCAGAAGCGGCCGGTGTCGGTCAGGATGCCGAGGTGCAAGGCCTTCGCCGTGACGGCATCGACGGCGAGGTTCTGGGCGAGGGCGCCGGCGGCCAGGATATGGCACGTCGCGGCGGCCTCGCGCACGACGATGTTGGTCCGCGCGTAGTCAGGGTTCGAGGCATGGTGGTCGATGTTGGCCAGGATGCCGGCCGGGAACTTGGCGAGCAGTTCCGTCCCTATGCGGGACGCATCGGCACAGTCGACCGTGACGGCCACCCGGTCCGTCGCGTCATAATCGGCCCCTTTGACGAACGTCACGCCTTCGGCGTAGGGGACGAGGTTCGGGGGGATCCGGTCACGGTTCACGCAGAGCGCGTCGACGCCTGCGGCGAGAAGCATCCGGCAGAGGGCGGTCTGGGAGCCGATGCAGTCGCCATCGGGGCGCATATGGCCCAATACGGCCACTTTACGTCCCTGCAGACTTTTGACGAGGTCTCGGAGGGCCTCGCCCGCCGCTTGCATGCTGATACCCATGTTTTACCAAGGAAGAAACAGACAGGGACAGCCACTGGCAAAGGCAAAAGGCGTCGCTGACGGTAACCTTTGGGGAACGCTTGAACCTATCCCAGGTTCGGGCATAGTCCCTGCTAACCCCAATCAGGCACTCGCCCCAACCCGACTCTCTCCATGGATAAGGACAAAAACAACAATTTCACTCCCCGCGCCCGCAAGGTCGTGGAACTGGCCCGGGCGGAAGCCCGCCGGTTCAACCACAACTACGTCGGTACGGAGCACATCCTGCTCGGGCTCATCAAGCTCGGCGAGGGTGTCGCGGTCAACGTCCTCGGCCGCATGGGCCTCGACCTCAAGACGGTCCGCGGCGCCGTCGAGAAACAGGTCGGCCCCGGCCCCGAAGAAGCCAAGGCGCCCGACACGATCCCGCTCACGCCTCGCGTGCAGAAGGTCATGGCTCATGCCGTCACCGAAGCCCGCGCCCTCGGTCACGCCTACGTCGGCACCGAACACATCCTCCTCGGCCTCCTGAAGGAAGGGGAGGGCGTCGCCGCCCGCGTCCTGCAGCAGCTCGACGTCGACCTGGAGCGCTGCCGCAAGGAGATCCTCGCCGATATCGATCCTTCCGCCGCCGATGAGTCCGAGAAGAAGGACGGCGATACGCCGCCTCCGTCGGAAGACTCCTCCGACGACGCTCCGCCTCCTTCCCGTCGCTCTTCTTCCGAAGAGGGCGCCCGTCCTGGCCGCGGTGAACGTCTCTCGCTGCTCAAGACCTTTGGTCGCGACCTCACCGAGCTCGCCAAGGCCGGCGAACTCGATCCCGTCATCGGCCGCAAGGAGGAGATCCGCCGCGTGGTGCAGATCCTCTGCCGCCGCACGAAGAACAACCCGGTCCTCATCGGCGAAGCCGGCGTGGGCAAGACCGCCATCGTCGAAGGCCTCGCCCAGGAGATCGCCTCCGGCGTCGTCCCCGAGATCCTCCTCGACCGTAAGGTCATCACCCTCGACCTCGCCCTGATGGTCGCCGGCACGAAGTACCGCGGTCAGTTCGAAGAGCGCATCAAGGGCATCATGGACGAGATCAAGCGCGCCAAGAACGTCATCCTGTTCATCGATGAGATGCACACCATCGTCGGCGCCGGCGCCGCCGAAGGCGCGATGGATGCTTCCAATATCCTCAAGCCCGCCCTTTCCCGCGGCGAAATCCAGTGCGTCGGCGCCACCACGCTCTCGGAATACCGTAAGCACATCGAGAAGGACGCCGCCCTCGAACGCCGCTTCCAGTCCGTCAAGGTCGACGACCCGACGCCCGAAGACGCCGTCCTCATCCTCCGTGGCATCCGCTCGAAGTACGAGGAGCACCACAAGTGCGAATACACCGACGCCGCCATCGAGGCCGCCGTCCGCCTCTCGCACCGCTACATCACCGCCCGCCACTTGCCTGACAAGGCCATCGACGTCATGGACGAGGCCGGCGCGCGCGCCCGCATCCGTTCCCTGAACGTTCCGGCTGACATCGACGTCGTCCAGACCGAGATCGACAAGGTCGTGCAGCAGAAGGAGGACGCCTCCCGCAACCAGAAGTTCGAGGAAGCCGCCAACCTCCGCGACACGGAGAAGAAGCTCCGCGCCAAGCGCGAGAAGATGCTCGAAGACTGGCGCAAGAAGCGCGACGAGAAGCGCATCGTCGTCGGCGAAGAGGAGATGCTCCACATCGTCGCCGATTGGACCGGCGTGCCGCTCAACCGTCTCGAGAAGAAGGAGACCAAGAAGCTCCTCGAACTCGAGCAGGACCTGCAGACCGCCGTCATCGGCCAGGAACGCGCCTGTGAAGTCGTCGCCCGTGCGCTCCGGCGTTCCCGGGCCGACCTGAAGGACCCGCGCCGTCCCATCGGTTCCTTCCTCTTCCTCGGACCCACCGGCGTCGGCAAGACGCTCCTGGCCCGCTCCCTGGCCGAACGCATGTTCGGCGAGAAGGAAGCGGTCATCCAGATCGACATGTCCGAGTACATGGAGAAGTTCACGGTCTCCCGCCTCATCGGCTCGCCTCCCGGCTACGTCGGCCACGACGAAGGCGGCCAGCTGACCGAAGCGGTGCGTCGCAAGCCTTACTCCGTCGTGCTCTTCGACGAGATCGAGAAGGCCCATCCGGACGTCATCCAGCTCCTCCTGCAGGCCCTCGAAGACGGTCGCCTGACGGACTCGCTCGGCCGTGTCGTCGATTTCCGGAACACGATCATCATCCTGACGTCCAACGTCGGGGCCGACGTGCTGCAGCGCAATAACTCGGTCGGCTTCGACGTCGGCGTGGATTCCACCCGCGACTACGAGAAGCTCAAGGACCGCATCATGGACGAGACCAAGCGCGCCTTTAAGCCCGAGTTCCTCAACCGCCTCACCGACATCGTCATCTTCCAGCAGCTCGCGAAGACGCACATGACCAAGATCGTCGACATCGAAGTCGACAAGGTCGCCAAGCGCCTCCTCGACCTGGGCGTGAAGCTCGTGGTCAACGAAGCCGCCCGCGGCTACTTGGTCGACAACGGTTGGGACGAGAAATACGGCGCCCGCCCGCTTCGTCGCGCGGTCGAACGTCTCCTCGAAGACCCGCTCGCCGAATCCATTCTGCGCGACGACTACAACAAGGAAGAACCCGTCATCGTCTCGGTCGGCGAGAAGGGCCTCGTCTTCACGCAGAAGAAGAGCGGCGCCGATACCGGCGCGTAAGCGATGAACCGTCTGGTCACCGCAGGCATCCTTGGCGCGATCGCGATCGCGCTAGGTGCCTTTGGCGCTCACGGTCTCAAGGATCACCTCGCACTCATCCCCGAAGCCTCCGGCTGGTGGGAGACGGCGACCTTCTATCTGCTGACGCACGCCGTCGCCATCGGTGCTGTCGCCGGGCGCTCCGTCTGGCCGGCACGCCTCTGGGCGGTCGGCTCGGTGATTTTCGCCGGGACGCTCTACGCGATGGCCTTGGGTGCGCCTCGCTGGTTCGGCGCGATCACGCCGCTGGGTGGCTCGCTCCTGATCGTGGGTTGGGTCGCGCTCGCCTGGACTTCCCGGAAGGAATCCTGACTTGCCCAGTTCGTGGGAGCCTCCGACCTTGGGATATGGCGGAGCCTTGGACCTATCACGATGACGGTGGCGACGACTTGGAGCCAGCGGCCCGCGAGGTCGTGTGCCGATATTACCTCGAGGCCGGCCCTGGTCACACCGAGTTCGTCACGCAGTTCCTCGGGCCCAGCGAGTGCGGCAAGTTCGACGTCCTTTGGGAGGAGTCCGACCTGACCGAAGAAGTCTCGGTGGCCGTCGCTTGGTTGCCGCGGGGGCAGCTGACCGGCTTCGAGCTCTGGCAGACCTTGGCCTTGGCGTTCTGGAACATTAAAAAGGAGGGCGAATACTGGGTGGATGCCCGGTGCGTCGAAATCATCGACCGCCCCGACACGATGGTGGAAGCCGTGGCTTTTCGGTCAGTTTTACAGGCCGTCTGGCCCCGCGCGTCAGGTTGATTGCGCCCGTCACTTTAGGTGAAAATCTGGTGACCGTCTGGTCAACACGGAGAGGAGGCATTCTCCCTTATTGACAGTATTGTCACTATGATAAACTTTGCGTTATGTCTATGAACTTACGCCGAGATTTACCCGCCTCCCTAGTTGTCTTCCTGGTGGCCGTGCCCCTCTCCTTGGGGATCGCCTTAGCTTCGGGCGCGCCCCCCATCGCTGGTTTGATCGGAGCGGTTGCCGGCGGTATCGTGACGGGCTTGCTGGCGGGCTCCCCCTTGCAGGTATCTGGTCCAGCCGCCGGTTTGACCGTGGTCGTTTTTGGACTCGTCCAGCAATTGGGCTGGGAGACTGTCTGCCTCGCGACCGCTTGCGCCGGAGTCGTCCAACTGGTGCTGGGTTACCTTAAGGTGGCCCGTGGCACCCTCGTCATCGCGCCTTCCGTCGTCCACGGCATGCTCGCCGGCATCGGCATTTCCATCGCCCTCGCCCAGTTGCACGTGCTGCTCGGCGGCTCTCCCGCCAGCTCGCCGATCGCTAATCTGATCGCCTTGCCGGGGCGGCTCGGCGTTTTCAGTCCAGAGGCCACCATCCTGGGCGTCTTGACCATCGCCGTCCTCGTGCTCTGGAAGAAGTTGCCTTGGGCGGGCCTCCGGGCGATACCCGCTCCCTTGGTGGCCGTCGTCGTTGGCACCGTCGTCTCCCTCGTGGCGAAGATGGACGTCAAGCGGGTCGACCTGCCTGAGACGCTCGCCTTCACCCAGTTGAAGCTGCCGACCGAGTGGGGCGTATTCATCATCGCTGTCCTCACCCTCGCCATCATCGCCAGCGTGGAGTCCCTCCTGTGCGCCGTCGCCACCGATAAGCTCCACAGCGGCCCCCGTTCGAACCTCGACAAGGAACTCACCGCCCAGGGCGCCGGCAACCTCGTCTCCGGTCTGCTCGGCGGCCTGCCCATCACCGGCGTCATCGTCCGCAGCTCGGCCAATATCAACGCGGGTGGGGCGTCCCGCTGGTCGGCCGTCTTCCATGGCATCTGGATCCTGCTCTGCGTGCTCTTCCTCGGCTCGATGATCCAGAGCATCCCGCTCGCGGTGCTGGCGGGGTTGCTCGTCTTCGTCGGGGTCAATCTTGTCAACTTCCACCACATTCACGAACTCACCGTGCACAAGGAAGTCCGTATCTATTGGGCCACGGTGCTCGGCGTCACCTGCGTGAACCTGCTCGCCGGCGTGGGCATCGGCATCGCCGTTTCGGTCTTTTACGCGATCCGTCGGCTCTCGCTGGTCAAGATCGAGAAACGGCAGGAGGACGACATCTGGAAGGTCGTCCTCCGCGGCACCCTCACCTTCGCCTGCGTCCCCAAGCTCAACTATGAGCTCTCGACCCTACCGGCCGGCTCCGTCGTGGATATCGACCTCGACGTGGACTTCATCGACCACGCGGCCTTCGAGTCCCTCCATAGCTGGCGCCAGAACCACGAGAAGACCGGCGGCAAGGTCTGCGTCGAGGAGAGTGAGGAGGAATGGTATAAGCCCGCCGCCGAAGGTCGTCCGCGCTGCTCGCGCGGAGCTTGAGCGAAGCAGGTCTCACACGAAAAGAAAAGGCGGAGTCCGGTCGAGGCCGGCTCCGCCTGTTTCTTGGGCGACTGCTTCCGGATCAGCTGCCGAGGCCGGCGAGGGCCGCGGCGAGCAGGTTTTCAGCCGAGGTCGAGCTGGTGTCGGTGGAGCTCACTTCCAGGAGGACTCCGTTGTCGACGACCCGGTGGTCATAGGCGACGCCGTTCTTGCCGCCGGTAGTACGGCGCTCCACCCGGGCAGGTCCGCCGCTCGGACGGCTTTCCGCCACGGTCAGAGTGAGGCTACGCTCGTTCAGTCGGTGGTCATAGGCCACGCCGTTCTTGCCGCCCGTGTGACGGCGTTCCGTCCCGGTTTTCAGGTCGCTTGAGAGCGTCACGATCAACTTGGCGGTCTCGGCCGAAGCGGGGGTCAGGCCGGCCTTCTGCAGGCGGTCGCGGAGTCCGCGGATTTCGTTTTCACCGAGACCGGAGCGGCGCGCGTCCAGATGGTAGGTCGTGCCTTGCTGGGCGACCTCTTGGAGCGACCCGCGGCGCTGAACGACGGGTTGCGAGGCGCAGCCGACGCAGAGGGCAGCCGCGAGGAGGGTGAGGGCGATTGTGTGTTTCATAGCAACGTTGATGATATCTGTGCATCAGCCCTTTCAACAGAATATGAGTTAGCGAGACGCTTGCCCCCCTTGGTTTTGCTCACTATTGTAGGGCTATGAACCATATAGCGTCAGCTTTGCTTCTCTTCGCCGCGTTCGCCTCGGCTGCGGAGCCCCCGACGGGCTTGCTCGCCGTGCCGGTCAAGGACATCGATGGTCAGTCGACCACGCTCGGCGCCGTCAAAGGCGGCAAGGCCTGGCTCGTCGTCAACGTCGCCAGCCAGTGTGGCTACACGCGGCAGTATGCCGGCCTGCAGGCTTTGTATGAGCGACACAAGTCTCAGGGCCTGGTCGTCGCGGGTTTTCCTTGTAATGATTTCGGCGGACAGGAGCCCGCCTCCGAGAAGGCCATCAAGAAATTCTGCCAGGCCAACTTCCAGGTGACGTTCCCGCTTTATGCGAAGGTCGCGATCAAGGGTAACGACGCGCACCCGCTCTTCGAGAAGCTTACGGGCAAGAGCTCCGGCCATCCCGGCCCCATCGGCTGGAACTTCCAGAAGTTCCTCATCGGCGCGGACGGTAAGCTGATCGCCCGTTTCGGTTCCGACGTCGAGCCCGACTCTGAAGAGCTCGAGAAGGCCATCGAGAAGGCGCTGAAGTAAGCCCGCGTCAAAGTGCGGCAGGCCCAGCGATGCGGAGGTCCGCGACGATCTTCCCGCCGACGAGGTGCTCGGCGATGATCCGGTCGAGGTTCGCCGGCGTGCAGCGGCCGTACCAGACGCCTTCCGGGTAGATGACGGCGACGGGGCCATCGGCGCAGACCCGCAGGCAGTCAGCCTTGGTACGCTGGACGCCGCCGTGTTCGGAGAGCCCGAGCTGCTTCAGGCGCGCCTTCAGGTGTTCCCACGATTTCACCGCGAGTTCGCCTCCGCAGCAGGCCTGCTCGGAGGACTTCACGCAGAGGAAGAGGTGCCGGCGGGTGGCGTCGAGCCCCGGCGCGGCGGCGGCGCGGGCAGCTTCGGGGTTCATTCGAACCGCGGGATCAGTCCGTCCTGCTCGAGCTTCAGGAACAGCTCGCGGCTGAACCAGGCGTCATTGGCGGCGTACTGGATCTGACGTTCGTCGAGCGGCTTGGCCCAGTTGGAAGTCTGGACCTTCTTCGATTTCTTCATCTGCAGACGCAGGAAGTGGGCGGCGAGGGCCTGTAAGCCGGTGTTTACCAGGCCGGTCTTCTTCGTATGATCGGCGATGTCGATGAACGCCCGGTCCTCGAAGGGGGCGCGGGCGCGGAGATTCTTCACGTCATCGCGGACGGCGACGCCGACCTTGGCCTGACGGTCGTTGCAGAGCACCGGGAAGGCGAGGGGGATGCCGCCGCAGTGATCGAGGCGGAAGACGAAGATGTGCTGCTGGCCGGCCAGCTGGAGGATCGACGGCAGGTTGTATTCCCCGCGCGTGTGGCAGGGCTTGGTCTCGGTGTCGAAGCCCAGGACACGGTCACGGGCCAGCGAAGCGATGGCCCGCTCGGCGTCTTTCTCCGATTCGATGAGCTCGATCGGCCCAGTCCATTCGCCTACCGGGAGGGTTTCGATGAAATCCTTTTCGATGCGGATACCCCCTTGGCCGCGTCCGCCCTGGCTGTTCGATGGCGCTTCGGTGCCTGGTTCGACGGATTCGGGCTGGTTTTCGGACGCTTCCACGAAAGGAAGGCAAAGCAGCCCAAGGCTATTGGCAACCAGAGACTCGGCGGGGCGGGAAAAAAGCGTTGACCCTCTGCGTGGGCTCATCTTTGTTCCTCTTCCCATTTAACGGGGCCTTAGCTCAGTTGGTAGAGCGCTTGCATGGCATGCAAGAGGTCGTCGGTTCAAGCCCGATAGGCTCCACCATTCAAACCGGCCGTCTTCCTCAGGGAAGGCGGCCGGACTCTTTGCCGGGGTAGCCGGCTCAGCGTAGGACCAGCATCAGTACCGTGCGGCAGTCCGACTGGAGCCGGGCTTCGACGGCGTTGTATTCGCGGGTCACCCGGCCGATCGATTCGGCGCAGTTCTCGAGGGCCTTCTTGAGGACGAGGAGGTCGGTCTTGCTGGCCTTGCCTTCCGGCTTCTCAGCCAGGACCTCGGCCTGGGCGGCATACTGCAGCAGCATGGACTTCATCGTTTCCCGGTCGACGGTCGAGCGGCGGAGCATCATCCAGATCGGTTTTCCTTTGGTGCCGCCCTCCGAGAGCGTGCGGAGGTAGCCGAGGGCGTTGTAGGGCCGGGCGTCGGTTTCGAAATCCTTCTTGGCGGCGGCTTCCGCGGCGAGGCTTTCCGGCGTGCGCACCTTCGCCTTGGTCACGGTCTTGCCTTTGGCCTTGGTCTTGTTGCTTCCCGTCTGGCCGTCGTCGGCCGGTGCTTCCGCGCGCGGGGCGATGTCAGGCTTGCCCGAGAGCAGGCTGCCCCGCTTCAGGTCATCGAACCCCAGCCAGAACAGGTTTTCTTCGAGCTGGAATTCGTTGCAGACCACTTCCGCGCGGTTGGCCGTGAGGGACATGCCCTTTAGGCCGTCCTGCAGCGAGACGAGGAGGTTCTTGACGAGCGACTTGGCGTCGGTGGCCACGGTCGGCTGCGCAAAGGGGTCTTCTTCCTTGGCCGCCACCTTCTTGGCCGGCTTGTCTTCCTCGAGCATCAGCTCGCGTTCGGCCCACAGCTTCGGGTTATTCCGTTTGATCCAATCCTGATCGAGGTCTTCCCAGCGGTAGGTCAGGACCGTGTCGGCGTCCAGACGTTTGACCATGATGGTCGTCTCATCCTGCGTGATATACTCGAACGCGATGACGGTGGCGTTGCCGGCCCGGCGCAGTTGCACGGTCTCGGCGAAGGCCGGCAGGACGACGCTCAGGGTGAGCGCGGCGAAGAAGAAGCGGCGGACAGGGTGCACGGCAGGAAGCGTAGGGAGGGGGCGGCGGGTCGGCAAATCAAGAAAGCCAGGGTCGGCGAGGGTGGCGACCTTGGCCAAGCAAAAGACCGCCGGAAGGGCGGTCTCTGGGGGTGGCCGAGCCTGGGGCCTTACTTGCTCTTGGCTTCAAATTTCGGGTGGAGGTACTCGGCGCAGGAGTCGAGGGACGCCAGCTGGACGTAGTCGGCCTCGGGCACTTCGATGCCGTGCTTCTTGCGGAGCTCCATGACGATGTCCAAGAAGTCCATCGAATCGAGGGATAGCTGGTCGCGGAGGCGGACCTCCGGTTTGACCGCGGTCAGATCCTCGTCCGGCGCGATGTCGGCGATGATATCGAGAACCACCTGCTTGATGTTGTCCTTGGTCATGTTTGCAGGGCTTGTTTCAAACGTCCAAACCCCGTCAGGCAACCCCATATTTCTTGACGATGAGCGCCGAATTGATGCCCAGCATGCCGAAGGAGTTATTCAGGATGGCGTCCACCCGGTTGACTTTGACCGGTTGGTTGATGACGAGCCCCGGAAGCGCGCATTCGGGGTCTAATTCGTCGATATTGATGGTCGGATGGACCCAATGGTCGTCGAAAGAGGGCAGGTTGCCCGCCAGTTCCAGGGCGCCGGCGGCTCCCATGCAGTGTCCGATGAAGCTCTTGGTGTTGTTGATGCGGGTTTCCGGGCAGTCGGTGAAGACGGCCCTCAGGGCGGTGCATTCCTGGATATCCCCCAAGGCCGTGGCGGTGGCGTGGGTGGAGACGATGTGGATGTCCTGCGGCTTCATGCCGGCGCGCTGGAGGGCCATGCGGACGCATTCGGTCTGCCGTTCGGGGTTGGGCAGGACGGCGTCGGTGGCGTCGGAGTTGATGCACCAGCCGGCGATCTCGGCGATGATGCGGGCGCCGCGGGTCAGGGCGTCGTCGAGGCGCTCGAGCACGTAGATGGCGCCGCCCTCGGAGATGACGATGCCGTTACGGTTCTTGTCGAAGGGGCGGGAGGCCTTCGTCGGGTCCTCGTGAGCGCCCAGCGCGCCTTGGTTCTTGAAGCCGGCGAAGATCCCGAAGGTGTGGATGGATTCGGAGACGCCGCCGGCGAAGGCCACGTCGACCTCGCCGAGCTGGAGCATCTGCGCGGCCTGGATGAGGCCGGCGTTGCCCGCGGCGCAGGCTGCGCCGATCGTGTAGTGCGGGCCGGTGATGCCCATGTTCATCGTCACTTCTCCGGCCGGGTTGTTCGCCACGGTCCGGGGGTTGTGGTGGTGCGTCCAGTACTTGGTGTCGTTGCCGAACTGGGAGATGTTATGGATCTCGTTCTCGGTCTCGACGTTGCCGTGTTCGGTGATGCCGAGGTAGACGCCGACGCGGGACTTGTCGACCTTGTCCCAGTCGAGGCCAGAGTCGCCCAGGGCTTCGCGGGCGCAGAAGATAGAGATGGAGCCGACGCGGGTGCCGTTGCGGATTTCCTTGCGCTTCTGCCACTTGGTGGCGTCGAAATCACAGACCCCCGCCGGGTGGCGGCCCATATGCCGGACGTCGATGACGGCGATGCGGGCCTTACCGGCGAGCAGGTTGGCGCGGAACTCGCCCAGCGAATTTCCGTTGGGGGCGGTGAGGCCGAGGCCGGTGATGACGATGCGGGGTTTGGAGGACATCTGACGTCCTTCCATCAAGCGTCCGCCGGTGATGAAGTCAAACCCCGCTCCCCGCTTGCCCTTGCCAATCGGCTCCCGTGCCTTTCTGTGGAGGGAGATGTCCAAGCCGCTCAAGTGTTCGCTCTGCGAGGAGGCCGCCACGGTCCACCTCTCCCAGGTCGTCCACGGCAAGGTCACCAAGGTCCATCTTTGCGAAGCCTGCGCCCAGAAGGGCGGAGCCACCGACCCGGCCGTCTTCCAGCTCGCCGACGCGCTGGCCGCCGTGACGCCCGCCCCGACGCTGACCTGCCCGCAGTGCGGCTTCACCGACCTGGACCTGCGCAAGCGCGGCCGGCTCGGCTGCCCGGCCTGCTGGGAGACCTTCGGGGAAGCCCTCGACGGCCTGCTCCTCAAGGTCCAGCACGAGCCTGCGCATGTCGGCCGGGCCCCCGCCGGCGTGGTGCCCGTCGCCCAGCTGCGTCGGCGCCTCGAAGCCGCCCGCCTCGAGATGAACGCCGCCGTCGCCGGTGAAGAATTCGAAACCGCCGCGCGCCTGCGCGATGAGATCGCCACCCTCGAGCGCCAGCTCGCCTCCTGACCATGTCCGTCGAAGACATCCTCGCCGCGGAAAGCGAACTGACCCACCTCCTCGGCGGCCAGCAGGCCGTCGTACTGAGCACGCGCATCCGGCTCGCCCGCAACCTCGAAGGCCTGCCTTTCCCCGGCTGGGCGAAGCTCCCCCAACGAAAGGAGATCTCCGACCGCTGCGTGACCGCGCTCGAAGGCCTGCCGAAGTTCCGCCGCGGGCACGTCGTGCGCATGGGCGAACTCGGCGACCGCGACCGCGCGGTGCTCGTCGAACGACACCTGGTCTCGAAGGAACTCGCCGCCGGCAAGAGCGGCGCCGCCGTCATCAGTCGCGACCAGACCTGCTCCGTGATGGTCAATGAAGAGGACCACCTGCGCATCCAGGTCGTCAAGGCCGGCTGGCATCTCCGCGGCACCTGGCACATCGCCGAACAGCTCGACGACGCCCTCGGCGGCGTGCTCAAGATGGCCTTCTCGGACCGCCTTGGCTACCTCACGGCCTGTCCCACGAACGTCGGCACGGGCCTGCGCGCGTCCGCGATGGTCCACCTGCCTGGTCTTTGCCTCGCGGGCCACATGGACAAGGTCACGCGCGCCCTCAATCAGGACGGACTCGCCGTCCGCGGCTGGCTGGGCGAAGGCACCGAGGCCGCCGGCAACGTCTTCCAGATCTCCAACCAGCAGACGCTCGGCCTCTCCGAGGACGCGATCCTCAAGCACCTCGGCGGTTGGATCAAACACGTCGTCGAGCAGGAATGGAACGCCCGCCGCAAGCTCGCGCAGGAGGAGGGCGAGAAGTTCGTCGACCGCCTCGCCCGTTCGCTCGGCATTCTCCGTTCCGCCCGCCTGCTCACGAGCTCGGAAGCGATGAACATGCTTTCGCACCTGCGGCTCGCCTGCGACCTGGGCTGCCTGCCGGAGGAGCGCCGCCACCTCGTCGACCGTCTGATGATCGAAGGCCAGCCCGCCCACGTGCAAGCGCGCGCCGGCCAGGAGCTCGACAGCGACGGACGTGACCGTCGGCGCGCCGCGGTGGTCCGCGAAGCGTTGAAGGACTTCCCCGAGGTCGGGCCGCCGACGGCTTAGTCGGCCTTGGGCGGATTGGCCGCGCGGTCCTTGCGGGCCATGTCGTCCAGCAGGGCCTGCACGCGCGCCACGCCGCCGGTGATGTCATCCTCGGTGAAGAGGATGTCCGGGGTGTGCTTCATCTGCAGGAACCCGCCGACGGTGGCGCGTAGTTCCGTGCGCACGCGCTTCAGGAAGGCGCGGGCCTTCTTGCGCTCCGCGTCGTCGCCCGAGACGGCGTAGCCGATGCGGCACTGGCGGAGGTCGGGAGCGACGCTCGCGACGGTGATCGTGATCAGCGCGGCTTCGGTCGGCCAGGACTGGCGCAGCGCGGAGGAGACCTCGCGCTGGATGAGTTCGGCGACCCGGAGCTGGCGTTGGGACATCAGGCTTAGAGGCTCGGGCGCGTCTGGACCATCTCGACGGCTTCGATGATGTCGCCAGGCTGGTACTCGTCGTAACCGCCGAGCTTGATGCCGCATTCGAAGCCGGCCTTGACCTCGGAGGCGTCGTCCTTGAAGCGCCGCAGGGTCTCGACCGGTCCGTTATGGATGATCTTGCCGCCGCGGACCACGCGCGCCTTGGCGGCGCGGCGGATGAGGCCTTCGGTGACCATGCAACCTGCGACCTTGTGCTCCTTGCCGAGCGGGAAGACGGCGCGCACTTCGGCGGCGCCGAGCTTGTTCTCGCGGACCTCGGGGTCCAGGAGTTCGGTCATGGCTTCCTTCACGAGCGTGATCAGCTCGTAGATGATGTCATGGGTGATGAGGCGGACGCCCGTGCGCTTGAGCTGCGGCTGGACGCCGTTCTCGAGCTTGGTGTCGAAGGCGACGATCAGGGCCTTGGAGGCTTCGGCGAGGGCGACGTCGCCCTGCGTCACGGGGCCGACGGAACCGCCGACGACCTCGAGGCGGACCTTGGTCGACTTGATGTCGCGGAGACAGCCTTCGAGGGCTTCGAGCGTGCCGTTGACGTCGGCCTTGAGCAGGACGCGGAGGATCTTCTCCTTGTCCTGAGCGAGGGCGGCCATGAGGCGCTCGAGGTCCGACATGCCCGGGCGCGCTCCGGTGTTGGGCGCCTGCTGCACGGCTTCGGCGGCCTTGCGGGCGGCGAGGGCGGCTTCTTCGGCGATCTCGCGGGCTTCGCGGTCATTCTTGACGGTCTTGAACTTGGTGCCGGGGGCCGGGACGGCGTCCCAGCCGAGCACGAGCGCCGGAGCGCCGGGCGCGGCGGAGGGCATGCGGTTGCCACGCTCATCCATGAGCGCGCGCACCTTGCACCAGGTCTCGCCGCACACGAACGAGTCGCCGGGCTTGAGCGTGCCTTTCTGGACGATGACGGTGGCGGTGGGGCCACGGCCGGTCTCCATCTGCGATTCGATGACGACGCCCTGGGCGGGGCACTTCGCGTTGGCCTTGAGGT
>JAUMEU010000065.1:0-1909 GCA_032120295.1 Opitutales bacterium
CCAAAGGTTCGCGCAAGGCCCTGCTCAACGGCACGCCCATCGCTTCGGTCGCCCAGCACCTCGGCCAGTTTCCCACCATCGTCTTCTGCTCCGACGACCTCCGCCTCGTCCGCGGTTCGCCTGCGAATCGACGCCGCTGGCTCGACGCCGCGATCGGCGGCACCGACGCGTCCTACCTGACG
The DNA here is from genome assembly GCA_032120295.1 of Opitutales bacterium. Taxonomy (GTDB): domain Bacteria; phylum Verrucomicrobiota; class Verrucomicrobiia; order Opitutales; family UBA953; genus UBA953. The sequence goes on from JAUMEU010000065.1 coordinate 183, forward strand.
GCGGTACGTGACTACGGCCGCGCGCTCGAAGGACGTAACGCCCTGCTCAAGGCCGACGCCCGTTCCGACGAAGCACTCCGTGCTTTCGAGAAGGCCATGCTCGCGCCCGCGCAGCTGCTCGCCGCCACCCGGGCGCGCGTGCTGCCCGAACTCGCCGCGACGCTCCGCGAGACGTGCGCCCGTGCCGGCTTTCCCGACAAAGGCGCGGACCTGCGTTACGCTCCCGACGTCCCTGCGGAGCAGCTCGCCGAGATTTGGAATAAGACCCGCTCCGCCGATCTCGCGACGGGCACGACCCTCCGCGGCCCGCAGCGCGATGACTTCTCGATGATCTTCAGCGGGCAGGACGCCGCCGACTACGCCTCCGAAGGTCAGCAGCGCCTGCTGGTCCTTGCCATTTGCCTCGCCCGCCTACAAAGGGACGCCGCCCGCGCCCCGACCCCACCCGTCATCCTGGCGGACGACGTCCTGGGCGAGCTCGACGACACCCGCCGCCGGGCCTTTTGGGACGAAGTCGGGGAAAAGCATCAGGTTATCGCGACCGGCACCGTTCCGCCGCCTTCCGGCGAATGGCTGACCTACCGGGTCAGCGGGGGCAGCTACCTGCAGTCCTGATTTTGGCGTTGTTTTATGGGGAAACGACCCCTTGGATAGGGCCATGTCGGACTTCCTTCTCTACGCCTCCGTGGTGGCGCTCTTCCTCGTCTGCATCCTCGTGGTCCTCGTGATCCTGATGCAGCGCCCCAGCGCCAACGCCGGCATGGGTGCCGCCCTCGGCGGTGGTGCCGCGGAAACCGTCTTCGGCGGCGAATCCGCCAACGTCCTCTCCAAGATGACGACTACCCTCACGGTCATCCTCTTCGTCCTCAGCTTCGGCCTCTACCTGGGCTTCGTCGCCCGCGAAAAGCCGTCCGTCAAGGCGCTCGATGCCGCCGCTACCGCCGCCCCGGCGACCGCCCCAGCCGTCCCGGCTGCCCCCGCCGCCACCACGACGCCTGCCGCTCAGCCTCAGTCGACCCCCGCCCCGACACAACCCACCCCAGCTAAGGCTGCGCCTGGGCCGGTTCCCGCCAAGTAAGGCCCTGTGCACTTCCGCCACCTCAGCCTGACGGTTCGATGGGTGGGTTGCTTTTTTGCGTGCGTATGCTTGGCTCAACGCGTGTTCCCTACGGAATTCCGCAAACTCACCCCCGAGGCCGCAGCGGCTTTCCTCACCCATTTCCGCAGCTCGCGTCTCAGTAACGACCTATGCCTGCGTTTCGAGGTCACCCACAAGCCTCGGCTCGGCGATAACGCGCCCGCCGTCCAAGGCACACTCTGGGCCAGTTCCATCCCAGGCGGCCAAGTGCTCCGCGGGGAATTGACCAACGCCGCAGGGGCATCGACCCTGCGTTTCATCACCTTAAAAAGTGGGGACGATCGTAAAGTCTGGGTCTCCCTACAGGGGGCGCCCGCCCAGGAACTGGACGCGCAGGCGTCGCTCCAAGCGCTGGCCCCCGGCCTGCTGATTTCGCCTTTCGACCTACAGTTGCCCTTCACGCATTGGCCCGCGACCGAGTATCTCACCACGGAACGCCGGCGACGTCCGGCCAACCTCTTCGTGGCGACCCAGCCGCCGGGGGGCATTCCCGCCAAAGTTAATTTCGCCATCGACCGCGTCTACGGCGTACTGGTGGAGGCAATTTGCTTTGACGCCCAAGATGTCAAGACTCGCACCATCCAAGTGG
>JAUMEU010000066.1:0-3079 GCA_032120295.1 Opitutales bacterium
TGCGTCTGAATCTATCCCTAAGTCTTGGAAACTGTCCGTGCCCCTGTCCCTGCCCCATTAAGTGCCTTTCTGTATCCGTTAGGATTGAGCGCCTTCGCGGCTCCTCCGCGTCACTCCGCCGCCGTCAATTCGCGGTGGAGTTGGAACAGGGCGTGGAAGCTGTCGGCGTAGAAGACGGACAGGCGCTCGATGAGCTTACTGTCGTGCCAGGACACCACGTTGGCCTTGAAGGTCAGGCGGGCCTCGCCGAGGCCTTCCGGCTTCCGCGCGGAGAGTTCCTGTGAGAAGTGCAGCGTCGAGGGGAGTTTCTTGGCATATTTCTTCTGATCGGAAAGGAAGGCGGCGATCGCGCCGAGCTGCGACTGACCGTCAAGGGTGAGGTGCACGGTGGCCTCGCCCGGGACGTCGCCTTCGCGCGGCTGGTAGAAGGCCCGGATGAGCGCGGACGAGCCTTTGAGCGTCACGCGGGCGTTGAAGTCATCGCGCGCGGTCAGGCGATAGGTCGTGTCATGCGCTTTGAGGTTCTCGGCGACGGCCTTCCAGAGGGCGGGTCTCATGCCCTGACTCTTGCGGAACTTGGGCCGGAGGCAAGCGGACCGCACGTCATGGCCCGTCGAGTTATTGACAGGCGACAAAAAGGGCGTGCCGACCGGCACGCCCTTCGGGGTAAGCCTGGCGGACCGGCTTACTTCTTCTTCGCCGGCTCGGCCTTGGCGGGCGCGCCGAGCGGGTGCTCCTTAAGGACTTCCTCGACCGTGTAGAGGCCGTTGTTCTTACCCTTGATCTCGGCGCGCACCTTCTTGACCTGAGCCGGCTGGACGGCCGGGAGGTTGTTGCCGAAGGACTGGCGGACGTAGGTGATCACCGCGGCGACTTCCTCGTCGTTGAGGAGCTGACCGAGGCCGGTCATCACGGGCTGGCCGGAAGCGGGGTCGCCGTAGGTCTTGCCGTCGATCATCTGCGGGCCGTAGAGGCCGTTGAGGACGATCTTGATGACGCGGTCAGGGTCGCCTTCGAGCCAGCCGTTGGACGGGTAGCCAGGCGTGCGACCGAGGGGCGGGTAGGCGCCGCGGGCCGGCTTGCCGGGTTCCTTGGGCATCTCAGCGCCACGACCGTCGGCCTGGTGGCAGGTCGAGCAGTGGGCTTCGCGGAAGTAGACTTCCTTGCCCTTGTCGTAGAGTCGCTTGTCGTCCTTCGAGAGCTTCTTGTCCGACGGGCCGTACGAGGCCTCCTTCTGGTCGGCGTAGTCGCGGAGGTTCACCTTGCCCTTGCCCTCGGGGAGGGACTCGAGCTGCTTCATCGTCTGGCGCAGGCAGTAGGCGATGTAGTAATCCTTGGCGCCCTTGAGGCTGGCGGCGGCGGCGATGGCACGCTCGGTGTCCTGGCCGCGGAAGAAGCTCAGGCCGCGGACGCCTTCGAGCTGGACGCGCGGGTGGGCGTCCTTGACGGCGGCTTCCATGATCGCGAGGGCGTTCGGGAGGCGGTCGCGCTGGTAGATGGCGACGCGCACGGCCTGGGCGCGGGCGCGGGGCTCCGGCGATTTCAGGAGGAGGCCGAGGAGCTCGGGATTGACGACGTTGTGCCACTGGTGGACCCAGAGGGCTTCGAGCAGGTGGTGGGCGTCCTCGACCTTGTTCGGGTCGAACTGCTTGGCCCACTTCTGGACGGCGGCGATGACCTTGGCCGTGTCGTGCTTGTGCAGCTCGATCTTGGCGCGCTGGCGGACGTTGTCTTCGTGCTCGGTGAGGAGCGCGACGAGGTTCTCGACGGACTCGCCGTCGATCTTCTTCGGCGTGAGGAGCGGGCGGCCGGCGTAGGTCAGGCGGTAGAGACGGCCGTGCTGGTGGTCGCGGTTCGGGTCACGCAGGTGGTGCTGGAGGTGGCCGATGAGCATCTGCGACCAGTCCATGACGTAGAGCGAACCATCGGGGGCGACGGCGACGCCGGAGGGGCGGAAATTGCCGGCCTTCTCCTTGTCGGTCTCGATGAGGTTCGGCAGGAGGGTCTCACCCTTGAGGCCGGCGCCGTCTTCGGTGATCTTCGCGCGGAAGATGCCCTGGACGGTGATCACGTTCGTGTTGAGGAAGTCGCCCTGCCAGTCGTCGGGGAAGTGACGGCTGCTGAGGATCGCGGTGCCCGGGCAGGGGCGCGACGGACGGTTCCAGAACTGCTTGAAGCCGGAGTGGGCGCCGGTGTCGAGGTGGCTCGAGAAGCCCGGTCCGAAGTAGTTGGCGTTGCCGGTGGCGTCGGTGATGATGTCGTTGCCCCAGTAGTCGAAGACGCGGCCGTGCGGGTTGGCGAAGCCGTAGGGCACGTGGCGGGTCAGCTTGTTGGTCTGGGGTTCGAAGCGGTAGATGGCGCCGTTGGTGTTGCGCAGCACGCCGTTGAAGGTCTCGACCTGGGTGCGGTGGAACACACCGTCGGAGAGGTACATCGCGCCTCCCGGTTCATAGCAGATGGAGTTGGTCTCGTGGTGCGAGTCGGCGGCGTCCATGCCGGTGAGCAGGCGTTCCTTCCAGTCGGCCTTGCCGTCGCCGTCGGTGTCGCGGACGTACCAGATGTCGGGCGACTGGATGAGGATGACGCCGTCCTTGTAGAACTGGAAGCCCGTCGGGCAGTTGAGGCCGTCGAGGAAGGTCGTCGACTTGAGGACCTTGCCGGTCTTCGGGTCGAGGTCCAGGACGATGAGCTTGTCGAAGACCTTGGTCGTGGGCGAGGTCTCGGGGTAGGACGGCCAGCAGGCGATCCAGAGGCGGCCCTTGGTGTCGAAGTTCATCTGCACCGGGTTGATGAGCTCGGGGATGATGGTCTCGTCGGCGATGAACTCGACCTTCACGCCTTCGGGGGTGGTGAGGTGCTTGAGCTGCTCTTCGCCGCTGAGGTAGGGGACGGGTTCTTTGCGATTCGGAGGAACGGGAATCTCGGCCTTGAGATTGTCGTGCTTCACTTCGATCGGCTTGCCCTGGGCGGCGGCCCAGATGCCCTTGTCATGGTTGGCGGTCTTGAGGTCGCGGTTGGCGAGTTCGGCACCGAGCACCGTGGCGTTGTCGATGCCTTCGTATTTGATGCGGGAGCGCTG
>JAUMEU010000066.1:3089-3565 GCA_032120295.1 Opitutales bacterium
CTGGCCGAAGATGTTGAACTGATCGACCGTGCGGTAGCGGTGGTGCCACTGGGTGCTCTTCTCGTTCACCTCGGCGCGGACCTTCTCGTTGACGGCGCCGGCGGCCTGGCCGAAGACGGCCTGGAACTGGGCCGGCGCTAAGGCGGCGTCACCGGCGGCGTTCACGTGGATGCCGTTGAGGGTGAGCGGGGACTTGGCCGAGGCGTAGAGCTTCTGGGAGGCGGCGAAGAGGTCGACGAACTGCACGCCGTTGGCCTTGGCGACGCCGGCCATGGCGGCCGCGTAGAGCGCGAGGTTCTGGTTATTGCTGGCGGCCAGCTTGGCGTCGAAGTCAGGGGACTTCAGGTCTTCGTGCGCGATCGGGGAGAAGAGGACGACGCGGACCTTGCCCTTGCCGTAGTCGGCGGCGAGGGTCGACTTGAGCCAGGCGTCGAGGTTCGTCTTGAAGGTCTCGAGTCCGGCCTGACCGGCGAAGG
>JAUMEU010000067.1:0-7868 GCA_032120295.1 Opitutales bacterium
GCAGTTTGCAGACGGGCGGCACGGCCGACGCGGCGATCTCGATGAGGTCGACGCCGAACTCGCGGGCGAGGTCCAACGCCTGCTGCGTGGGCATGATGCCCATCATCTCACCCTTGGGCGAGATGACGCGCACTTCGGTCGCGCGGATGCGATCGTTGCGCTTCGGACCTTTGTCTTCTTTGCGGAAGTTACCGCGGTTCTGTCCCGCGTTGTTCTTCGGGCGGGGGCTTTTAGGACGATAGGGCGAAGGCATTAGGTACTGCGGAGGTGTCTGGCCGATAAACTCCCCGTTTAGCGGCGATGGTTCAAGCACCGATTATCTCCGCCGCGCCGTGCGCGCCGCCGGATTACTTCGCCGAGGCGATCGCCGCGAGCAACTGCTTGCCGTGTTCGGCGGCCTCGACCTTGGGCACGACGCCGACGAGCTTGCCGTCACCGTCGAAGAGGTAGGCGGCCCGGAGCGGGCCGAGGTACTTCTTACCGTACATGGACTTCTCGACGATGGCGTCCATGGCCTGGGAGAAGAGGTCCTCCGGGTCCGAGACCAGGGTGAACTTGTAGCCGTGCTTGGCGGCATACTTGGCATGGGAGGCGCAGGTGTCTCGGGAGACAGCAATCAACCTAAACCCTTGTCTGACAATGGCTTTCTCGTTTTTATCCATCTCAGCAGCCTGCTTATCGCAGGCGGAGGTGTTGTTGCGCATGTAGACCGAGACGATGGTCGGGCCGTCCACGAGGGAGGCAAAGGAGGCGCGGACGGCCTTGCCGTCCACGAAGGCGTCCACTTTGAAGGTCAGTTTTGGCTTTTTTCCGAGGGAAAGCATGGTTTTGAGGGTTGGGTGCAGGGCAGGGGAGCGGACTTGGCCGGGAAAGTCAAACGAGTGGCCCGATCCGGCTTGGTTTGGAAAGTGCGGCCTTATCCTCTCCCTCTGCCCTTTCCCCTTTACAAGTCCGCCCGGACGCCCTTTGTTCCGACCCTTTCCGCCATGCAAAAGACCCGCAAGTCAGTCTCCAAGCGCTTCAAGGTGACCGGTACCGGTAAAGTGATGCGCCGTTCCCCGAACGCGCGCCACCTGCTGAGCTCCAAGTCCCGCAAGCAGCGCCGCCGTGCCAACAAGGCCAAGCGCGTCGACTCCGGCTTCGAGAAGAAGATGCTGGCTTGCATGCCTTTCGCCTAAGCCGGCGATCTCATTTTTGGCCGAACGGGTGTTCATTAAGGCGACCCCGAGGCCATCTAACCAAAACCAAAACCCAATACCAACATGCCTAGAGCAACCAATGGCCCGGCCACCAAGGCCCGCAAGAAGCGCGCGATCAAAGCCGCTAAGGGCTACTTCGGAAACAAGTCCCGTCTGTACGTCTACGCCCTCGAGGCCGTTCAGCGCGCGCAGAAGTTCGCTTATCGCGACCGTCGCAAGAACAAGTCGACGTTCCGTCAGCTGTGGATCGTGCGTCTCAACGCCGCCTGCCGTCCCCTCGGCATCTCCTACAGCCGTCTGATCGCTGGCCTCAAGAAGGCCAACATCACGATGGACCGTAAGAACCTGAGCGAACTGGCCATCCATGACGCCCCCGCTTTCGAAGCGATCGTCAAGAAGGCCCAGGCCGCGCTCGTCTAAGACGACTTAACGTCCTTTCACGAAGCCCCGGCCCTCCGGGGCTTCTTTGTTTTCAGGGTGCTTTCGCTTGCCGACTTTCTCCGCCAACGCACAAATCAATCCATGCAGCCGCAGCTCGTCCAACTCGTCGCCGCCGCCACCCAAGAAGCCGCCGCCGTCGCCACCCGCGCCGAGCTCGAGGCCTTCAAGGCGCGCGTCGTCGGCCCCAATGGCTCCCTGACCCAGGTGATGAAGGGGATGGCCACCCTGTCGAAGGAAGAGCGCCCGGTCGTGGGCAAGCTCATCAACGAGGCGAAGAAGTCCGTCGAGGAACTCCTCGCCGCCCTCCTGGTGAAGGTCGAGAACGCCGAGATCGCCGCCGCCCTCGGCGCGTCCGTCGACCCAACCCTCCCGAGCCCCGACGCTCCCGCCGGTTCGCTCCATCCGCTCTCCCGCACTCGCGAACGCATCCTGGCTTCCTTCCGCAAGCTGGGCTTCGTCGTCGCCGACGGTCCCGAGGTCGAGACGGAGTGGCATTGCTTCGATGCGCTCAACACGCCCGCCGATCACCCGGCCCGCGACATGCAGGACACGCTCTACATGCCGAAGGCGTTCCGCTCCGCCGACGCGCCGCGCAAGGCCGACGAGGCGATCCTCCTCCGCACGCACACGTCCAGCGTGCAGGTCCGCACGATGCTCTCGCGCAAGCCGCCTTTCCGCATCGTCGCCCCGGGCCGCTGCTTCCGCCGCGACGCGGTCGACGCGACGCACTCCGCCAATTTCCACCAGGTCGAAGGGCTCTGGATCGACCGTAACGTGACGCTCGCCGATCTCCGCGGCGTGCTCGACTTCTTCGTGAAGGAGACCTTCGGCGCCGACGCCGAGATCCGCCTGCGCCCGTCGTTCTTCCCGTTCACGGAACCGTCCTTCGAGATGGACCTTCGCTCGCCTAACCTGGGTCGCCTCTCCGATCGCTGGCTGGAGATCATGGGCTGCGGCCTCGTCGATCCGAAGGTCCTCGAGCTCTGCGGCCTCGATCCGCAGGAGTGGTCCGGCCTCGCCTTCGGCCTCGGCCTTGAACGCATCGCGATGCTGGTCCACGGCATCGACGATATCCGCCACTTCTACAACAACGACACGCGCTTCCTGCGCCAGTTCGCCTAAGCCATGAAAGTCTCCTTCCAAGCCCTCTCCCGTCACCTCGACCTCGCCGGCGTCACCGCCGAGCGCGTCGCGGAAGTCCTCCCGATGCTCGGCCTCGAGGTGGAGTCGGTCACGACTTTCGGCCTCGCGCCGATGCCGCTCGTGGTCGTCGGCGAGATCAAGTCCTTCGAGAAACACCCGAAAGCCGATCGTCTCAGCGTCTGCCAGGTCGACGCGGGCGAAGGCTCGCTCCGCCAGATCGTCTGCGGCGCCAAGAACTTCAAGGCGGGCGACCGCGTGCCGGTCGCTCTGCCGGGCACGATGATGCCGGGTGGTTTCGAGATCAAGGTCTCGAAGCTCCGCGATGTCGACTCGGCGGGCATGATGTGCTCCTCCGAAGAACTCGGCCTCGGCAAGGGCGAGGACGGCCTGCTCATCCTGACGCCCCGCCAGCCGGCCGTCGGCACCCCGCTCAATTCTCTTTTCGGCGCGCCGGACACGGTGCTCGAGATCTCGGTCACGCCTAACCGTGGTGATTGCCTCGGCATCCGCGGCGTCGCCCGCGACCTCGCCGCCGCGCTGGGGCTCACGCTCAAGCCCCTCACGGTGAAGACGGCCGCCGGCCTCGCTGTCGCGCCCTCCGCCGCCGACGCGGTGAAGTTCGTCCGCTCTTCCTCCGAGTTCTGCCCTTACTACACGCTCCGCACGCTGAAGAACGTGAAGGTCGGCCCGAGCCCGGAATGGCTCCGCCGCGACCTCGAGGCCGCCGGCCTCCGTCCGATCAACAACGTGGTCGATATCACGAACTGGGTGCTGCTCGAACTGGGCCAGCCGCTCCACGCGTTCGACGCGAAGAAGGTCTCCGAAGGCCTCGAAGCCCGCCCGGCCCGCGAAGGCGAAGAGATCGTCCTGCTCGACGGCAAGAAGGTGAAGCTCGAGACTGGCGTCTGCGTCATCGCCGACGCCCAGCGCCCACTCGTCGTCGCCGGCGTGATGGGTGGCGTCGATTCCGGCGTGACCGAGTCCACGACCGACGTCCTCCTGGAATCCGCTTGGTTCCGCCCCGGCGAGATCCGCCGCGTCGCCCGCCGCATCGGCGTCTCGACCGATTCTTCCCATCGCTTCGCCCGTGACGTGGATCCGGCCGGCGTCGAACTCGCCTCGCGCCTCGCGACGGACCTCCTCATCGAACTCGCCGGCGCCCAGGTGGTCGGCCCCGCCGTCGCTGTCGGCCAGCCTCCGCGCGCCGACGTGACGATCGAGCTTCCCGCCGGCTATGTCGCCGCGAAACTCGGTACGCCGATCGCCGACGCCGACGTCTCCGCGGCCTTCGCCCGCCTCGGTTTCACGGTGAAACCCGCCGCCGACGGTTTCTCGGTCCTGGTGCCTTCGTTCCGCTCCGACGTGACCCGTCCGATCGACCTGGTCGAAGAGTTCATCCGCATCCACGGCACCGACAAGGTGCCCGCCGGTCGTCCGATCGCGCCCCTCCCGGGCGACGAAGACGCGCTGACGTCCGTCTTCACCCGCGAAGTCTCCGCCCGCCTCGTCGGCGCCGGTTTCACGGAGTGCTGCCACTACTCGCTCCGCGACGCCGCGGAACTCGAACGCACCCTCGGCGCCGACCAGGCCGCCCTCGTCGCGATGGATAACCCGCTGACGGCCGAGCAGACGCACCTCCGCGCGTCGCTCCTCCCGGGCCTCGCCGGCGCGCTCGCGCTCAATCTCTCGGTCCACGCCGATCCGCGCGGTCTCTTCGAAGTCGGCACGGTCTTCCGTCCGCAGGCCGACGGCACGGTCCGCGAATTCCTCTCGGTCGCCTTCGCGATCGTCGCCGAACCGGTGACGCGTTCCTGGAAGTCTCGTGAGTCCTTCGACGCTCTCCGCGCCAAGCGCCTCCTCCAGGACGCCGCCGCGCTCGCCGGCGTCGCCTCGGTCCGGCTTTCGTTCGCCGCCGCCACCGGTGGTCTCTGGCAGGCCGACCACGCCGCCGCCCTCGTCGACCGCGGCCGCGCCGCCGAAGGCGCCTGCGGTGTCCTTGATCTCCGCTGGACGCGTTCGCTCGGCCTGAAGAGCTCGGTCATCGCCGGCGAACTCTGCTTCCCGCGCTCGGCCTTCGCCGAAGCCCGTAAGATCCCGCGCTTCGAAGCGTTCTCGTCCTTCCCGCCCGTCACGAAGGACGTCGCGGTCATCGTCCCGGTCGACGTCGCCGCCGCCGAAGTCGAAAGCCGCGTCCGTCAGGGAGCCTCCAAGGCCGCCGGTAAGGAGTTCGCGCTGGAGTCGGTCAACTGCTTCGACGTCTTCACCGGCCCGGGCCTGCCCGAAGGCCACCGCAGCCTCGCTTTCGAGATCCGCTGGCGCCACGCGGCCCGCACGCTCACCGACGAGGAGACCAATCAGGCCCTCGGCGTCGTCATCGCCACGCTCGAGAAGGGCGCCGGCTGGACCGTCCGCCGCTGATTCCCATGGCCGAAGGTTTCGACATCGACCACCTCGCGAAGCTCGCCCGCCTCAGCCTCACGGCCGAGGAGAAGGCGCTCTACTCGTCGCAGCTCAGCCAGATCCTGGGGCACTTCCAGGCGCTGGCTGACGCCGACTTGCCCGCGACCATCGACGACGCCCGCGTCGTCGACGAAGCCGCCCTCCGCTCCGACGAGCCGGGTCCCGTCCTCGGCGTCGAAGCCGTCACCCGCATCGCCCCCGCCTCGCGCGACGGGCAGATCTCCGTCCCGCGCGTCGTGGACGACGAATCCTAAGCCATGGCCGACGCGCTCCATACGCTTTCCGCCGCCGAACTCGGCCGCCGCCTCGCGGCCGGTACGCTCACTTCCCGCGCTCTTTGCGAAGCCCTCATCGCCCGCTATCACGCGGTGAATGAGAAGGTCGGCGCCTTCACGCACCTCGACCAGGTCGACGTGCTCGCGCAGGCCGACGCTTCCGACGCCCGCCGCAAGGCCGGGCAGGGCAGGGGCCCGCTCGAAGGCATCCCGGTCGCGATCAAGGACAACATCGCAGTCAAGGGCCAGCCGCTCACGTGCTCGAGCAAGATGCTCGCTCCGTTGGTCTCGCCTTACGACTCCCATGTCGCCGAACGCCTCCGCGCCGCCGGCGCGATCCTCTACGGTCGCCTGAACATGGACGAGTTCGCGATGGGTTCCTCCACGGAGAACTCCGCGCTCCGCAAGACGTTCAATCCTTGGGACCTCGCTCGCATCCCGGGTGGTTCTTCCGGCGGCAGCGCCGCGGCCCTCGCGGCCGGCCTCGTTCCGCTCTCGCTCGGTTCTGACACCGGCGGCTCGATCCGCCAGCCTGCCTCGCATTGCGGCGTGGTCGGCCTCAAGCCGACTTACGGCCTCATCTCCCGCTTCGGTCTCGTGGCCTTCGCTTCGTCGCTCGACCAGATCGGTCCGATGGCCCGCAGCGTCGAAGACTGCGAACTGCTTCTCAACGCGCTGGCTTCGGCCGATGCGCGTGACATGACCTGCTTCGGTCCGTCCGACCGTGCGCTCACGGCCGCCGGTGACGCGAAGAAGCTCCGCATCGGCATCCCGAAGGGTTTTCTCGGCAAGGGCGTCGCCCCCGAGGTCGCCGCCGCGGTCAATGCCGCGGTCGAATTCTACCGCGCGCAGGGTTGCGCGATCTCCGAGGTCGAACTGCCCTCCGCCGACCTCGCCGTGCCGACGTATTACGTGGTCGCGACCGCCGAGGCTTCCTCGAACCTCGGCCGGTATGATGGCGTCCGCTACGGCCATCGCTCCGCCTCCGCCGGCACACCGGTCGAGATGATGACGGCCAGCCGTTCCGAAGGCTTCGGTCCCGAAGTGAAGCGCCGCATCCTGCTCGGCACGTTCGTGCTCAGCGCCGGTTACGCCGACGCCTATTACGTCCGCGCCCTCCGTGCCCGCGCGAAGATCCGCGCCGAATACCTCGCCGCCCTCGCCGGCGTCGACGTGCTCCTCACCCCGACCGTCCCGACGCCCGCCTTCAAGGTCGGCGAGAAGGCTTCGGATCCGCTGCAGCTCTACCTCGAGGACATCTTCACGATTCCTGCGAACCTCGCCGGCCTCCCGGCGATCTCGGTGCCCTGCGGCAAGTCCGGCCACCTGCCGGTCGGTTTCCATCTCGTCGGCGCCCCGCTCTCCGAAGCCAAACTCCTCGCCGCGGGCCGTCTCTTCGAGGCCGCCCATGGTTACGCCCACCAGCAAGCCGCCCTATGAGCAACGTACCTTCGGATTGGGAAGTCGTCATCGGCCTCGAGGTCCACGTGCAGCTGCACACCCGCGCCAAGGTCTTCGCGTCGTCCCCGTGGGGTTTCGGCAAGGAACCTAATGAGCAGGTCGACCCGGTCGTCCTCGGTCTCCCCGGCACGCTGCCGGTGGTGAACCGCGAGGCGGTCGAGAAATCCATCCTCTTCGGCCTCGTCGTGGGCGCGGAGATCCCGGAGCGCTGCGCTTGGGATCGTAAGAACTATTTCTACCCGGATAATCCGAAGAACTACCAGCTCACCCAGAAGGATTTCCCGGTCGTCGTCGGCGGCCAGGTCGAAATCGAGCTCCCGGGCGCCTCGCGCAATGTGATGGGCGAGCATAAGTTCATCCGTATCCACCACGCGCATCTCGAAGAGGACGTGGGTAAGCTCAGCCACGCGGGCAGCGGCTCGTTGGTCGACTACAACCGCGCCGGCGTGCCGCTCCTCGAGATCGTCACCGAGCCGGATCTCCGCTCCTCCGCCGAGGCCGAGGCTTTCCTCCGCTCCCTCGTCGCGATGCTCACCCAGGCGGGCGTCGCCGACTGCGACATGGAAAAGGGCCAGCTCCGCTGCGACTGCAACGTATCCGTCCGTCGCCGCGGCGACGCGAAGCTCGGCACCCGCACCGAGACCAAGAACCTTAATTCGATCTCGAGCGTCCGCGATACGGTCATCTACGAGACCGCCCGCCAGATCCGCGAACTCGAAGCCGGTCGTTCGATCACGCAGGAGACCCGTGGTTGGAACGCCGAGCTCGCCCGTGGTTACGTCCTCCGCGACAAGGAAGACGCCCATGACTACCGTTACTTCCCGGATCCGGACATCCCGACCCTCAGGATCTCCCGCGAGACCGTCACGCGCCTCGCGAAGCAGGTCCC
>JAUMEU010000068.1:0-10085 GCA_032120295.1 Opitutales bacterium
GCCGGACGACGCCAGTCGCCCGGCCTTTTCTTTGCCCAGGTGGCTGAGTTATTGCATGCCTCCGCCGGAAGGGCTTAAGTGCCGTCACCCCGAGCCATGCGCCCCACCCTGCTCCTCGCCCTGTTCTGCGTCACCCTCGCCCGCCTCACCGCCGCCGAACCGACGCGCCCGAACATCCTCTTCGTCATCGCCGACGACTGGGGCAACGGCCACGCCGGCGCCTATGGCTGCTCCTGGGTCAAGACGCCGAACTTCGACCGCCTCGCCAAGGAGGGCCTGCTCTTCCTCAACGCCTATACGCCGACGGCGAAGTGCGCGCCCTCGCGCTCGAGCATCATGACGGGACGCCACCCGTGGCTCCTCGGCGCCGCGGCCAACCACACACCCAGCTTTCCGCCGGAGATCGGCATCCTGCCCGAAGCCCTCGACAAGGCGGGCTACTTTTACGCCTCGACGGGCAAGGTCTGGGGACCCGGTGAATCGCTCAAGGCCGACGGCTCGCCCCGGCCGATGACCGGCAAGGTCTACCAGAAGCGTCGCCTCCAGCCTCCGGCGAAGGCGATCGCGCCGAACGACTACGCGGCCAACTTCACCGACTTCCTGCAGGACGCGCCCAAGGGCCAGCCCTGGTTCTTCTGGCTGGGTTTCCAGGAGCCGCACCGTGCCTACGAAGAAGGCAGCCATACGCGTTTCGGCAAAAAGCCCGGTGACGTGGACCGCGTGCCGAAATACTGGCCCGACAACGCGACGGTGCGCGGCGACATGCTCGACTATGCCGTAGAGGTCGAACACCTCGACGCCCACCTGGGCAAGGTGCTCGCCCAGCTTGAAGCGCGCGGCGAACTTGACCGCACGCTGATCATCGTGACCTCCGACAATGGCATGCCGTTCCCCCGCGTGAAGGGCTCGACCTACGAGAACGCCAACCACCTGCCTTTCGCGGTCCGCTGGCCCGCCGGTATCGCCCGCTCCGGCCGCAAGGTCGCCGACTACGTCGGCTTCGCGGACCTCGCCCCGACCTTCCTCGAAGCCGCCGGCCTGGCCTGGGATAAGTCAGGCCTGCTCCCGACGTCGGGTCGTAGCCTCTTTGATATCTTCAAGTCCGACGGTGCCCAGCCCCTGCCCGGCCGTGACTTCACCTTGATCGGCCGCGAGCGCAACGACCTCGGACGCCCGCAGGACCAAGGCTACCCGGTACGCGGCATCGCCTCCGCCGGCATGCTCTACCTCGAAAACGCCGAGCCTTCCCGCTGGCCCGCCTGCAACCCGGAGACCGGCTACCTCGACACCGACGCCAGCCCGACGAAATCCTTCATCCTCCAGGCGCGCCGCGACAAAGGATCGGACCCCTTCTGGGAACTCTGTTTCGGGATGCGGCCGGGGCGAGAATTCTACGACCTGACGGCCGATCCGGACTGCGTACAGAACCTGGTCGTCATGCGGAATGCCGACGTCGAGAAACTCCGGACCCAGATGTGGGCCGAGCTCAAGCAACAAGGCGACCTCCGGGCGCTGGGCCGCGGGGCCGAGTATGAAGCCTATCCTCACCCCGACGTTCGTCGCCGTAACTTCTATGACCGCTACATGAAGGGCGAGCTGCTCGAGGCGGGCTGGGTCAAGAAGGACGATTTTGAAAAAGGCCCTTTGAAATAAACCGATGCGACTTCCTGCCCTGCTCCTGACCCTACTCGCCGCGTCCGGCTTCGCCCTCTCGGCGCCGCAACGACCGAACATCCTCTTCTTCTTCGCCGACGACTGGGGCCGCTTCGCGCGGGTCTACGCCGAATATGGCAACCTCGCCGGCACGAACTCACTGCTCCGCACCCCGAACCTCGACCGCCTAGCGAAGGAAGGCGTGCTCTTCCGCAACGCACACGTCAACGCGCCCTCCTGCACCCCCTGCCGTAGCTCGCTGCTCTCGGGCCAGCACTTCTGGCGTACCGGCAGGGGCGCCATCCTCCAAGGCGCGGTCTGGGACGAAGCCATCCCGACCTACCCGCTGCTCCTGCGCGACGCCGGCTACCATCTCGGCAAATCCTACAAGGTCTGGAGCCCGGGTTCGCCGGCCGACGCTCCCTACGGCGGACAGATGCACGCCTTCGAAAAAGCCGGACGCGCCTTCAACAACTTCTCCGAGAACGCGACGGACCTCGTGGCGAAAGGCGCCACGGTCGAGGCCGCCCGCGCCAAACTCCTCGAAGAAGTCCGTGGCAACTTCCGCGCGATGCTCGCGGCGAAAGCCGCCGACCAGCCCTTCGCTTATTGGTTCGGACCGACCAACACCCACCGTGCCTGGGTGCGCGGCAGCGGCCAGAAACTCTGGGGTCTCGATCCCGACGCCCTCAAGGGCAAGCTGCCGGCCTTCCTGCCGGATGTCCCGGTGGTCCGCGAAGACCTCGCCGACTACCTCGGCGAAGTCCAGGCTCTCGACGCCGCGATGGGCGTGCTGCTCGAGGAACTCGACCGCGCCGGTGAACGCGGCAAGACGCTGATCGCCGTGAGCGGTGACCACGGCGCCCCCGGCTTCCCGCACGGCAAGTGCAACCTCTACGGATTCGGCACGGGCGTCTCGCTCATCGTCGCCGGCGCCGGCGTAAAGGGCGGACGCGTGGTGGACGACATGGTCACGCTGCCCGACCTGGCTCCGACCTTCCTCGAAGCCGGTGGCGTGAAGCCGCCCGCCGTGATGACGGGGCGTTCCCTCTGGAACGTACTGCAGTCGGACCGCCAAGGACTCGTCGACCCGGCGCGCACCTGGGTCGTCGCCGGCCGCGAACGGCACGTCGAGATCGCCCGCCCGGATTACTCGCCCTACCCGCAGCGCGCGCTCCGCACCCTCGATCACGTCCTGATCGTGAACTTCAAGCCCGACCGCTGGCCCCTCGGCGATCCCTACCGTCTCGACGGCGCAGATGAGCCGACCTTCGCTGAGCTCGCCCAGACGACTTTCGTGACGTTGCCCGACGACGATGCGGGTCCGACCAAGGCCTGGTTCGTCGGCGCGCGCAAATCACCTGAGTGGTCCGCGCTGTTCGAGAAGTTCTACGGCCGCCGGCCGATGTTCGAGCTCTACGACCTCAGACAGGATCCGCACGAGATGAACAACGTCGCCGAGTCACCCGCCTATGCCGCCGTACGCAAGGAAATGACCGACCGCCTCTTCACGATTCTCCGCGAAACGGGCGACCCGCGCATGCTCGAGGACGGCAAGTATTTCGAGACCCCACCCCTCGCCGGGCCGCTGCCAAAACAGGAACAGAAACGCCTTCCTGGAGGCCAGCCCGTCAAAAAGGCTAAGAAGAAGTAGGCGTGTAGAGTATAGAGTAACGAGTATAGAGTATGGAGGTTAATAGGTAGGGACAGCACCGCGTGCTGTCCTATGCCTCGAATAGATTGCCTAAAACGTGAGGAATCCACGCACCGCGGATTCCTAATGAAGCGCATAATCACGCCCACTTGCATATAACTGGCATTTAGAAAGTTGGCGGGCTTAGCCGGCGAGGTCAGCATATCCCCATGACAAAGGTAGCAAACTTCTGGCGAAACCATCGGCTCGGGATGTTCTACGGCGCCTTGTGGGCCTTCGCACCGATGCTCATCCTGGAGAGAATTCCGCTAGGCAACTACTACAACGGACCCGACGACTTCAAACAGCTGTCGTTCGATTGGCTGGCTTGCTTGGTCATGCTGGCCGCCAGCCTACCGACCGGCGTCCTCGTGACCTGGCTTTTCCGCCGTTGGCTCAAAGACATCCGCGCATCGCGTCTTTGGCTCTGGAGTCCGCTGGCCCTGCTGATCGGCACCACGATCTACGGCTTACTCTACTCTCAGTTCGGCTGGGTCTTCCTCAAGACGAGCGAAACGTGGGGCGAAATGACCCTAGGCAGCCTCATCGTCCATCCGGCGATGTCGTTCTTCTCGCTCTTCGCCATCGTCTTAATCCCCCTGGCCGGCCTGAACACCTGGCACCTCTGGCGCCGAGTCAACCCGCCGGCCGTCTGACCTGCCAGAGCCTGGCGTCCGCCAAAGCAGACGCTGAACCAAGAAAACCACTCACCACCGCATGAACCACGAAAACCACCGGTCCCCCAACTTAAACCGGCTCGGTGCCGTCTACGGACTCCTCTGGGGCGGCGTCGCCCTCGTGATCCTGAAAGGCATCAGTTTCTCGGGGGATAAGTTCCTGCAGATGGCAGGCTGGTATCTGCTGGGCAGCATCCCGACCGGTATCCTGATGACTCGCCTGCTCGCCGGACGCCTCGGCAAGACGGAAGCCTGGAAAGTATGGACTTACGGTCCAGTGGCCTTGCTGCTGGGCACGCTGATCTTTGCCGCCTGCATGCTGGTCGTCTTCGCAGGAGTCGAATTCACCCAGAGCCTCGCCTGGCGGGGAGTGGTCGAATCGCTCCAGGGACTTCGCTTCCACGATTCGCTCATCATGTTCTGGTGGTACCCGCTCTACGGCTTCGCGACAATCATTCCGATCTTCCTGGCCGTCCTAAACTGCTGGGACCTCCGCCGACGGATGATCTGATATCGTCCTGCCCCCAGCCCTGTCCCTGTCCCTGTCCCTGTCCCTGCGTCCGCTTTAGCGGACGCTCTTACTTCTTCCCCAGCTCTTCGCCGCGCTGTTTGGCGGCGAGGAGGGCGGAGGCGACGATCGCGCGGAAGTTACCAGCATCCATCGCATCGAGGCCGGCCTTGGTCGTGCCTCCGGGCGAGGTCACCTGGATGCGCAGGTTCACGGGCGTCTCACCGGTGGCGGCGAGGAGCGCGAGCGAACCGCTGAAGGTCTGGCGGACAAGGAGTTTGGCCTGCTCGGGCGTGAAGCCCAAGGCGACGGCGGCCTCTTCGTAAGCGGCGACATATTCGAAGAAGAAACCGGGGCCGCTACCGGAGACGGCGGTGACGGCGTCGAACATGGACTCAGGCAGCTCGATCACCGGGCCGAGACCAGAGAGGATCGCGTCGACGATCTGGGCGTCGGCCGCAGCGAGCGGGGTCGCGGAACAACGGGCGCTGATACCCTGCCCGACTGCGCCGGGCGTGTTCGGCATGGCGCGGGCGACATTGCGTGCGGACGAGAAGAAGCCGCCGATGCTCGCGAGGCGCGTACCCGCGAGGATGGAGAGCACGAGCTTACCCTGCGCGAGCGTGGCGTAGGACTTGGCGAGGTCGGCGAACTGCTGCGGCTTGCAAGCGAGGACGACCGCGTCGGCGCCGGCGAGGAGCTCAGCCGGGGTCGCAGCCACGCGTACGCCGGTGGCTTTGGAGAGATCGACGGCCGTAGAATCGTTGCCGCCGATGACGGTGATGTCGGCCGGAGCGCAGGCGCCCGAGCGGATAAGCCCCTGCACCATGGCGCCTGCCATGCGTCCGGAACCGATGAAAGCGAGTTTTGGCATGATCAGAGGGTGCGCACGGCGGCGTCGAGGACTTCGCAGGCCTTGTCGATGTCCTTGCCCTCGTGGGCGGTGGAGATGAACGCGGTCTCGTAAGGCGAAGGTGCGAGGTACACGCCCTGGTCGAGCGCGGTACGGAAGACCTTGCGGTACAGGTCGCCGTTGGACGCGATGGCCTGGTCGTAATTACGCACCTTCTCGGTGTTGAAGTAGAGCGAGAACATCGAGCCGACCTGCGGGACCTGCAGCGGGATGCCCTTGGCCTGCGCGGCGGCGAGCAGCGTGTCGCGGACGCGACGGCCGAGGACGTCTAGGCGGGCGAACGGATCCTGGACCTTGAGTTTGCGGACAGAGGCAAGGCCGGCGGCCATGGCGAGCGGATTGCCCGAGAGCGTACCGGCCTGGTAGACCGGGCCCAGCGGGGCGAGCTTGTCCATGATCTCGACCTTGCCGCCGAAGGCGCCGACCGGGAGGCCGCCTCCGATGATCTTGCCCATGCAGACGAGATCCGGGACGACGTCATGCAGGCCCTGCGTACCCGCGAGGGAGAGGCGGAAGCCCGTCATCACTTCATCGAAGATGAGCACCGTGCCGTGCTTGGTGCAGAGCTCACGGAGACCCGCGAGGAAACCCGCGTCGGGCAGGATCAGACCGACGTTCGCCGGGAACGGCTCGACGATCAGACCGGCGATCTGACCGGCGTTCGCGTCAAAGAGCGCGGAGAGGGCCGGGAGATTGTTATATTCGGCGACGAGCGTGTCGGCGGCGGTGCCGGGCGTGACGCCGGCGGAGTCGGGATTGCCCTGCGTGAGCGCGCCGGAGCCGGCCTTCACGAGGAGCGAGTCGACGTGACCGTGGTAGCAGCCCGAGAACTTGATGATCTTGTTGCGACCAGTGTAACCGCGGGCGAGGCGGATGGCGGACATGGTGGCCTCGGTGCCGCTGTTGGTCATGCGGACCTTCTTCACCGCCGGGACGCAGGACAGGATCAGTTCGGCCATCTCGACCTCGAGCGGGTTCGGGGTGCCGAAGCTCGTGCCGCGGTCGAGGGCTTCGCGGATAGCCGCGCGGATATCCGGGTCATTGTGACCGTGGATGGCCGGACCCCAGGTCAGGACGAAGTCCACGAGTTCCTGGTCGTCGGCCGTCGTCAGACGGGCGCCATTGGCCGACTTCGTGAAGAAGGGGGTGCCGCCGACCGAGCGGAAGGCGCGGACCGGGGAATTGACGCCGCCCGGGATCATCGAGAGGGCGCGTTGGAAAAGCTGCTCCGAGGTATTCACGCCTCCAGAGGTATGCAGAGACCCCTGCGGGGCAAGCGTCGAGCGAGGTCCCACGAGGCTTGCGGTCTGTGATTACGGACCTACACAACAGAGTGATGGGCAATGATATCGTGCTGACTTTCTCCGCCGCCATGGCTGCGGCGTTGATCCTAGGCTACCTCGCCCACCGCCTGGGGCTCTCCCCGGTCGTCGGTTTCCTCCTCGCCGGCGTCGCTGTCGGGCCGAACACGCCCGGCTTCACCGCCAACCTACAGGTGGCCGAGCAATTCGCCGAGATGGGCATCATCCTGCTGATGTTCGGGGTCGGCCTGAAATTCCACCTGCACGAACTCTTCGCGGTCTGGCGCGTGTCCGTCCCAGGCGCGCTGCTGACCAGCCTGCTCACGACCCTCCTGGCCTGGGTCGGCCTCACCGCGATCGGTATCGATTCCGACGAAGCCCTCGTCGCCGGCCTGGCGATCTCCGTCGCCAGCACCGTCGTGCTCATGCGGGTCCTGGCCGAGAATCGCGACCTCTCGACCCGCGCCGGCCACATCGCGGTCGGCTGGGTCGTGGTGGAAGACCTACTCACCGTCCTACTACTCGTCGCCCTCCCGGTGCTCGCCGCCGAAGGCAGCGGCGACCTTGGTCAGCTGGCCCTGCCCTTGCTCGTGGCGGCCGGCAAGGTCGCGATCTGCGCCACGTTAGCCATCCTGATCGGCGGACGCGTCATCCCGTGGATGCTCGCCAAGGTCAATGCGACCAAGTCCCGCGAGCTCTTCACGCTCGCCACGCTCGCCCTCGCGCCGGGTATGGCGCTGCTGGCGGCCAAGTTCTTCGGCGTCTCGATGGCGCTCGGCGCCTTCCTCGCCGGCCTGGTCGTCGGACGCTCGGAATTCTCAGCGCGCGCGGCGGCCGAGGCCTTGCCCTTGCGTGACGCGTTCGCCGTGCTGTTCTTCGTCTCGGTGGGCCTGCTTTTCGATCCGGCCGATCTCATCGCACACCCGCTCCCCGTCCTTGTCTTGGTGGGAGTGGTCGTGATCGGTAAACCGCTGGGCGCGGCCTTGCTCATCCGGCTCTTGGGCGAAACCCGCGCCATGTCCGCGCAGATCGGCGCGGCCTTGAGTCAGATCGGCGAATTCACCTTCGTGCTCGGGGCTTCGGCCAAGGCGCTGGGCCTCATCGGCCAGCCCGTCTGGAACGGCCTCGTCGCCGCCTCCATGATTTCGATCGCCCTCAACCCCAGCCTCTATCGACGGTTTCGCCAGCACGTTCGCCGCGCGGCCAGCCGACCGACCTTGGGTCAGGCCGTCATCCCGGGGCACGCCATTGTCGTCGGTTACGGCGACGTCGGCCAACGCGTCGGGGAAGAACTTCGTCTCAAGGGCATCCCTCTCACCATCATCGACAGCGACATCGTCTTGATACGTCGCCTACAAAAAGAAGGCATCCGTGCGCTCTGCGGCGACGGTGGCTCGCTCGAAGTCCTGAACGAAGCAGGCGTGGCCGAAGCTGGCTCGCTGCTCATCTGCTGTCCGATCGCCGAACCTGGCCCGCTCCTGCATGGGCTCGCCAAGCGCCACCCTGCCATGCGCATCGCCGTCCGCCTCATGGAGGGCATGCCGAGCGAACTCGGCTCCGGCACCGACTTCACCGTGATCAGCGAGGATAGCTCGGCGGCAGGCGACATCACCGACGTCGCCACGGGGAAGGCGTGAACAAAAAGGGCCGGAGTCTCGCGACCCCGGCCCTTTGCTTGTTTCACTTTACCTGGCCCAGTCCCTAGCCCTGTCCCTAGCCCTGCGTCGCAACGCGACGCTCACTTCTTGCCGTCGTCGACGACTTCGAAGTCACCGTCGACCACCTTGCCGTCCTGGGACTTCTTCTTCTCTTCCGGGGCGGGACCGGCGTCGGTCTGCGGCTGATCGCCAGCAGTAGGCTGAGGCACGGTCTGCGCAGCAGCCATCAGCGCGGTCTGGAGGGCCGTGGCGGCCTTCTCGAAGTCCTCGGCGGTGGCGTCGGTCTTCTTGAGGGCTTCCTGGGCTTCCTTGAGCGCGGCTTCGGCGGAAGCCTTGGCTTCGGCGGGCATCTTCTCACCGTTGTCGGCGAGGAACTTCTCGGCGGTGAAGACACCGGCGTCGAGGCGATTGCGGGCCTCGGCGAGCTCGCGCACCTTCTTGTCTTCTTCGGCGTAGAGTTCGGCTTCCTTGCGGAGCTTCTCGACTTCGTCCTTGGAGAGACCCGAGGAGCCGGTGATGGAGATCTTCTGCTCCTTGCCCGAGCCCTTGTCGACGGCCGAGACGTGCAGGATGCCGTTGGCGTCGATGTCGAAGGTCACTTCGATCTGCGGTTCGCCGCGGCGCGCCGGCTTGATGCCGTCGAGCTTGAAGGTGCCGAGCTGCTTGTTGTCCTTGGCCATCGGGCGTTCGCCCTGGACGATGACGATGTCGACGGCCGACTGGCTGTCGGCGGCGGTGGAGAAGATCTGCGACTTCTTGGTCGGGATGGTCGTATTACGTTCGATCATCGCGGTGGCGACGCTGCCCATGGTCTCGATGGACAGGGTGAGCGGGGTCACGTCGAGGAGGAGGACATCCTTCACGTCGCCCTTGAGCACGCCGGCCTGGATGGCGGCTCCGATGGCGACGACTTCGTCCGGATTGACGCCCTTATGGGGCTCCTTGCCGGCGAGACTGCGGGCGATCTCGATGATCTTGGGCATGCGGGTCATGCCGCCGACGAGGACGAGCTCGTCGACCTGGGCCATCTTGAGTTCAGCGTCCTTGAGGCAGGACTCGAACGGACGACGGGTGCGCTCGGAGAGGTCATCGCAGACCTTCTCCATCTGGGCGCGGGTGAGCGTGACGTTCAGGTGCTTCGGGCCGGAGGCGTCGGCGGTGATGAACGGCAGGTTGATGTCCACGGAATTGGAGGACGAGAGGGCGATCTTGGCCTTCTCGGCTTCTTCCTTGAGGCGCTGGCGGGCCATGGCGTCCTTGGACAGGTCGATGCCGGACTCCGTCTTGAAGCCGTCGATGAGCCACTGGATGATGCGCTCGTCCCAGTTGTCGCCGCCCAGTTCGGTGTCGCCGTTGGTCGCCTTCACTTCGAAGACGCCGCCGCCGATCTCGAGGACCGAGACGTCGAAGGTGCCGCCACCGAGGTCATAGACGGCGATCTTTTCGTCGCCCTTCTTGTCGAGGCCGTAGGCGAGGGAAGCCGCGGTGGGCTCGTTGACGATGCGGAGCACTTCAAGGCCCGCGATCGTGCCGGCGTCCTTGGTGGCCTGGCGCTGCGAGTCGTTGAAGTAGGCGGGGACGGTGATCACGGCCTGCGTGACCTTCTCGCCGAGGTAGGCTTCGGCGTCGGCCTTGAGCTTGGCGAGGACCTTGGCGGCGATTTCTTCCGGCGCGAACACGCG
>JAUMEU010000069.1:0-2398 GCA_032120295.1 Opitutales bacterium
AATACGGCCTCCCGGCCAACCTGAAACTCTCCGTGCACAGCGGCAGTGATAAGTTCTCCATCTACCCGGCCATTCGTCGCGCCCTCGCTAAGCATGGCGCCGGCGTCCACGTGAAGACCGCGGGCACGACCTGGCTGGAAGAAGTCATCGGCCTCGCCGAAGCCGGCGGCGCCGGCCTGGCCCTCGCCAAGGAGATCTACGCCGAAGCCCTGTCGCACATGGACGAGCTCTGCCAGCCCTACGCGACCGTCATCGACATCGACCGTTCGAAGCTCCCGGCCGCCGCCGTCGTCAACGGCTGGACCAGCGAACAGTTCGTCGGCGCCCTGCGCCACGACCAGAAGAACCCGCTCTACAACGCCAACATCCGCCAGCTCATCCACGTCGGCTTCAAGGTCGCCGCCAAGATGGGCCCGCGCTACCTCGAGCAGCTCAAGGCCTGCCGCGAGTCCTGCGCGCGTAATGTGACCGGCAATCTCTTCGACCGCCACATCAAGCCGCTCTTCCTTTAAGCGGAAGCAGCGAGTAGTCCACGAAGGCGCGGAGAAATCCGCGCCTTTTTATTTCCGGCGGGCTTGAAGCCAGCCGACTAAGAGAGATAGGCCAAGGGTCAGGAAGATGATCGCGTGCTGGTAGGCAGCCACGAAAAGCATCGCGATGGCGTCCTGAGCATCGGACTTCGTGGTGAAGTGGAAGGTCAGTTCGGTGTAAAACCAGGCACCAAAGAGGCCCGCCAGTATCGTGGCGATGAGGGCACCTATGGCCGAAAAACGGTCGGACCGGACCGCCAGGGCGATCAAGACGAAGGGCGAGAGTAACCACAGCGCCAAGACCGAGCTGCCGATCAGCATTCCCCAGTCCGAGAGGTTGATGTTGCGCAGGAATAAGGCCGGACCGATGAGGCCGAAAGTGGCGGCTAGGGCGTAGGTGAGGGTTTTGATTTTCACGTTAATATTATAGCTTTAACCACGCTTTATGGGAAATCGATAAAAGCGATAGCGCCTATTGTTTCTGACGAGCCAGCCTCCGGTCAGACAGACCTAAAGCAGCCCAGCATGCATCCGCTTACTTCTTCGCCGCGAAGTCGCGGGCGTAGGTCTCCGCGAAGTAGCTGAGGATGACGTCGGCGCCGGCGCGGCGGATGGCGAGGAGCGACTCATCGCGCGTGGCGCGGAGGTCGAGCCAGCCTTTCTCGGCGGCGGCGTGCAGCTGGGCGTATTCGCCCGAGACCTGGTAGGCGGCGATCGGGAGGTTCGTCGACTCGCGCAGGTCGCGGATGATGTCTAGATACGCGCCGGCGGGCTTCACCATGAGGAGGTCGGCGCCTTCTTCCGCATCGAGGATCGCCTCACGGGCGGCCTCGCGGCGGTTGGAGGGATTCATCTGGTAGCTGGCCTTTGAAATCGGGGCTTCGCCGACCTTGCGGGCGCTGCCGACGGCGTCGCGGAAGGGGCCGTAGAACGCCGAAGCGAACTTGGCGGAGTAGGCGAGGATGCCCGTGCCGGTGTGGCCGGAAGCATCGAGGGCCTTGCGGATGGCCTGCACGCGTCCGTCCATCATGTCGGACGGCGCGACGAAATCCGCGCCGGCCTGGGCGGTAAGGACCGACATCTTCACGAGCGCTTCGACGGTGCGGTCATTGTCCACGTCCGTGCCGGCGGCGTTCAGGATGCCGTCGTGTCCGTGCGTGGTGTAAGGGTCGAGGGCGATGTCGGCGAAGATCACCGTGCCAGGAGACTTCGCCTTCACTTCGCGGATGGCGCGGTAGGCGAGGTTCGACGGATTGAGGGCTTCGGCGCCTTCGGCGGTCTTGCGGGCCGGGTCGACCTTGGGGAAGAGCGCCACGCCATGGATGCCGAGCGCGAGGAGTTCAGCGCACTTGGCGCCGAGCTGGGCGAGCGGGATACGGCTGACGCCGGGGAGGGAGCCGACGGGCTCGGCGACCTCGCCTTCGGTCACGAAGAGCGGCTGGATCAGGTGGCGGGGTTCGACGACCGTCTCGCCGAGCATGGCGCGGATACCGGCCGAAGCGCGGAGGCGGCGGAGGCGTACGGACTGGTCGAGTTGGGCCGACATCGGAGGGTTGAGATAGGGGTCAGGGCAGGGAAGGGCAACGGCGAAGCCAGCCAGGGCGCTTTCTGGTGGGACACTTTGTCATTCTGCCCCGCTTGGGACAGGGACAGTCCGCTGCCATACCTGCGAAAACTAAGGCAAAAGCGGGAATTTCCCTTGGCACAAGCCCTGCCAATAAGGGGCATCACCCATCTACCAAAACAATACATGAGTAAAATCATCGGCATCGACCTCGGCACCACCAACTCCTGCATGGCCGTCCTGGAAGCAGGGGAGTCCGTCGTCATCTCCAACTCGGAAGGCGCGCGCACCACGCCCTCCATCG
>JAUMEU010000070.1:0-6794 GCA_032120295.1 Opitutales bacterium
ACGGGAGAGGTCGGCGGCCGGGACGGGCTCCCACGAGGCGAAGGCCTGCAGGCCGCGCTTGCCGGCGTCGAGGCCGACGGGCAGGACCAGCACTTCGGTACGGGCACCACGGGCGGAAGCGTCGGCCGGATGGATGATCGAGGAGAAGAACTGGTTGCCGGAGGCGACCCAGAGGAACGGCTTGGCGACGGAAGCGACGGCGTGGTCAGCCTGGGCCTTGTGGGCGCCGAGACCGAAGAAGCCGCTGGAATCGGTGAACTCGTCGAGGCCGACGCGGGTCAGGTCTTCGCCGTCATAGGCGAGCACGGAAAGGAACTGGTTGGCGGAATCGCCTTCGGTCGGCTGCCAGCAGCCGGTGGAGACCCAGACCGTGGCGGCAGGCTTGCCGGCGGGGGGGATGACCTTGGTGACGAAGCCGAGGGAGTAAGGCTCGACGACGGCGCCGGCCTTGGCCGTCAGGGTGAAGGTACGCTCGAGGCGGGTGCCATCGGCGAGGCCGCCGACGAGGGTGATGGTATCAGCGGTCGCACCAGGCTGCGCGACGAATTCGGAAAGGAGCGTCTCGAGCTTGCCGGTGAGCGGATTCTTCACCGCGAGCGCGAGAGCCGACTCGTCGTTACCGGCGTTGAAGACGATGACGCCCTGCTTGGTGACATCGGCGAACTCCTTCTTCAGGCGAATCTCCCGGATGGCGCCGCCACGGTCGGTGAGCGTCACCTTGAGATGTTCGTTTTCGATGACGAAAGACTTGGCGGACTCACGCGGGACCGGCCGAGCGGACTGGGCCGATACGGGCAAGGTGGTCGCCGGCTTGGCGACCAAGGCAGGGGCAACCGGGGCGACGCCGGCGGCGGACGGGGCCGACGTGGCGCCCGGAGGCGGCGTGGCGCCCGGAGGCGGGGTGGCCGGCTTGGTGAGGAAGAAGAGGGCGAAGGCGCCGACGATGCAGGCCATACCCAGGAAGAAGTTCTTGCGATCCATGGAAAGTGAGTGGTTTGGCGTAGGGATGCCCCCGCCTTGGTGCAAGGCACAAGGCTTCAAACGACCCTATAGCCCTCGTTTTCTAGCCAAAAAGCCCCCCCCGGTCGCCCGGTGGCTCAGGAACCCGGCTTGGTCGCCGGCAGTTTCGCCAATTCAGCGGGAACCGCGTCCGCCGCATAAGTGGGGAAGTTCAGCTCCAGCAAGGCGATGAAAGGCACGCTGAACTGAGTCTGGCCGGCCGAGCGGTCGACGAGGGAGGCCACGGCGACAGGGGTGGCGCCGGCGGCGTTGAGGATATCGAGACATTCCTGGGCGCGACCGCCGCGGGTGACGACATCTTCGGCGACGATCACGCGCTCGCCGGGACGGAAGGTGAAGTTGCGGCGGAGGACGAGCTTGTCGTTCTCCTTCTCGGCGAAGACGAAACGCACGCCGAGCTGGCGGGCGATTTCCTGTCCCACCACGAGTCCGCCCATGGCTGGGGCAAGCACGGTGTCGCAGGGATGCGCCGCGAGCTTCGGACGGAGCAGCTCGATGAGACGAGTGACCTTATCCATGTGCTGGCAGACCTGGGCGCACTGGAAGAAATGGCCGCTATGAAGGCCGGAGCGGAGCACGAAGTGGCCGGTCAGGAGGGCTTTGGAATCGCGGAAGATCTGGAGGACTTCGTCTTGGGTCGAACTCATGTGCCTTGGATAAGGCAGAAAAGTCCCGCTGGGCGAGGCGATATCCGTCCCGGCCTCGCAAAAGGTTCGCCCTGCCCCTCCCCGTTCGTAAGAAAGAGCACCCCCATGGAAACCGCCGCCCGCCCCAGCCCTGCGAGCCAGGCCAAGACCTGGATCATCACGATCGCCGTCGTGCTCATGGTCGTACCGTTCGTCTTGCTCGGGATGCGCCCCACGTCGGCGTCCCCGGCGAAGCAGGACCTGACCGGCATGGTCTGGATTCCCGGCGGTGAATTCACGATGGGCGACGCCAAGGCCGACGAGAAGCACGCGGAAGAAGCCCCGGCGCATGCGGTCGTCGTCAAAGGCTTCTGGATGGACGTCACCGAGGTGACCAACGCCCAGTTCCAGAAATTCGTCGACGCCACCGGCTACGTGACCGACGCCGAGAAAGATCTAGACCCGCGCGAATTCCCCAACGCCCCCAAGGAATACCTGAAAGGCGGCGCCCTCATCTTCCATCGCGTCTCCGGCGTGAATCCGTTCCAGTGCGGCGGCGCCGACCTGCCCTGGTGGAAATTCATCGCCGGCGCTAACTGGCGTCACCCGGACGGACCGGCTTCGTCGATCGACAAGCGGATGGACCACCCGGTGGTCTGCATCACCTACAAGGACGCGCAGGCTTACGCCAAGTGGGCGGGCAAACGCCTGCCGACCGAAGCCGAATGGGAGTTCGCCGCCCGCGGCGGCCTCAAGGACAAGCCCTTCGCGTGGGGCGACGAAGAACGGCCGGGCGGCAAGATCATGAGCAACCACTGGCAGGGTAAGTTTCCGGAGCGCGACAGCGGCGCCGACGGCTTCACCGCCGTGGCGCCGGTGAAATCCTTCCCGCCCAATGGTTACGGCCTCTACGACATCTCCGGCAACGTCTGGGAGATGTGCGAAGACTGGTATGGCCTAGATTACTACAAGGTCTCGCCCAAGGATGGCCCCATCGGCCCGGCCATCGGCCACGACCCCGAGAAGACCGGCTTCGGCCAGCACGTGATCCGCGGCGGGTCCTGGCTCTGCGACGAAGGCTACTGCTTCCGCTACCGCCCGACTTCCCGCCAAGGCCTCGACATGCTGACGTCGACGAACCACGTCGGTCTCCGCTGCGTGGCCGACGCGCCCGCCCCGGCCAAGAAGTAAAACTTACTTCTTCTCCTGGTAATCCAGGTCTTTGCCGAAGGTCTCTTCCATGCCCCAGAGGGCGTAGAAGGCCGACCCAAAGCAGACGGCGCCCAGGATCGCGCCCGCCAACGAAGATGAGAGGAAGGGGAATTCTTTCGTACCCGTCAATTGCGTGAAGCCAAAGGTGAGCAGCACGAGCGAACCCCGCGCGAAGTTCGGTACGGTGGTCGCGACGGTGGCCCGCAAGTTCGTGCCGAACTGTTCAGCGGCGATGGTCACGAAGAGCGCCCAATAGCCCATCCCGAGTCCCATCAGGAAGATGAGGCGGTAATAAGCATCGGAGGTCCAGCCGCCGGCGCCGAAGAGAAAGAGCACGACGCACACGAGACTGAACAACAAGAAGCCAGCGACGACCTTCCGGCGCGAGCGCAGCAATTGGCTGCCGACGCCGCTGGCGAGGTCGCCGAACGTCAGGCCAAGGTAGAAGGCCGCGACGGCCCAGTTCGTCTTCACGGGCTCGCCCGTGATGCCGGCCGCCGGCGCGAAGACGGTAGAGGCACGCTGGACCAAGATACCGATCATATACCAGGTCGGCAGCCCGATGAGCACGCACCGGGCATAACGGACGAAGCGGTCACGGGAAGTAAAGAGCGCCAAGAAGTCCCCCCGGCCCACGGAGTCTTCCGTGCTCTGGTCCTTGGCGGCATGGAACATGCCCGACTCATGCACGCCCACGCGGAGCAACAGCAGCAACAGGCCGAGCCCGCCCCCGATGAAGTAGCTCATGCGCCAGCCTTCCACCCCGACCAAACCACCGATGAAGTCGACATGGTCAGCCATATAACCAGCGACCACCGCGCCGAACACGCCCACCGTGGCGACCACGGCCGTGCCGTAACCGCGCCGCTCCTTGGAAAGGGATTCCGACACCAAGGCGATACAACCCCCGAGCTCCCCCGCCAAGCCGAGTCCGGCGATGAAACGCCAAGTAGCGTAGGCCCCAAAACTATCCACAAAGCCGTTGGCGATATTGGCCACCGAATAAAGGAGGATGGAGCCGAACAGCGTCGTCAGACGGCCCATACGATCCCCAAGGATGCCGAATAAGATGCCCCCGATTAACATACCGGCCATCTGCCATGAGAGCAGATCCTGATACCATGGCGCACCCGTGATCAGATGCCCAAGGCCGAGGCCGTTCAGGCTTTTCTCCCGCACGGTCATGAACAGCGTGAGGTCGTAGATGTCGACGAAGTAGCCGAGGGCGCCGACGACGACGGCGGGATGCAGGAGGTCCTTCCAGAGAGGGCGCGGCTCGGCCGGGATGACGGGGGTGCTCATGAAGGCGGGGTTACGCCTTCAGACCGTGCAGGTTGGCCATGGAAATGCCAGACAACATTGCTCCGGTGACCCCCAGGAACCCTTGGTCCGTACCGATGAGGAAGAGGTTCGCCAGGTCGGTGCGGCCATCACGTCGCTTGACCGTCGCCCCGTAGATGGCGCCGTTGAGGTGGCCGGTGAACTTACGCACGGTCCGCGGCGTGAAGACGTCGGTCGAGGTCAAGGCGGCGTCGTGCGCGGCGTCGGCGACAGCGGGCAGGTGCCCCCGGGCGACGCGGTTGAGCCGGCCGCACCACTCCTGCTTGCGAGCCTGATACTCATCCTCGGGCAAGGCGCACCAGGCGTCGTGATTGGCCAGCGAGGTGACGCGGAGCCAACCTTCGTCCAAGGCCCTGCCCTCGCCGTAATGGTAATTGTTCGGGATGCAGACCACGCCCGAGCGAGGGTCGACGAGGTCGACCGGCGCCCGGTAGCTGAAGCGCTCGGCGTCGCAGAAGAAGAGGATGGTGTCCTGCCAGCCGAAGCCGGCGAAGGCCTTGGCATCGTAAGTAGCGATCGTCTCAGCATAACCGAGCCGACCGATCTCAGCGGCCGCGGCCGCCGGCGCGGCGTCCGAACGCAGGCGCAGCGTCTCGACGGCGCCGGCCGAAGAATAGACGGCGTCGGCGGTGACTTCCGTGCCGTCGTCGAGGATCAGCGCCGCAGCGCGGCCGGCGCGGACCTCGATGCGCGTCACGCCGCACTTCATGCGACGCTCGACGCCGTGCTCGCGGCAACGGTCGGTGAGCAGGCGGATCACCTGCCGCACCCCCGCGAAGGGACGGGCGAA
The DNA here is from genome assembly GCA_032120295.1 of Opitutales bacterium. GTDB lineage: Bacteria > Verrucomicrobiota > Verrucomicrobiia > Opitutales > UBA953 > UBA953. The sequence goes on from JAUMEU010000070.1 coordinate 4,990, forward strand.
GCCTTCGCGGAAAAGCGAGCGCCACATGACGGCGAACTGCGAGACTTCAATGTCGTCCTCCAGGGCGCTGCCGTAGAAACAAGTCGGCAGCAGCAGCATGTCCCGCAGCAAAGGGTCGCCGAGGCGCTCGTCAAGGAGCGCGCGGGCCGAGCCACCGTGGGCCTCGAGGGCGGCCTCGTCGAGCCCGGTGATCCAGGCGTCGAGCGCGCGGAAGCGGTCGACGGATTGCGGGAACTCGCGGGCGACGTCGGCCAGCAGGGCTGCGTAATCGTTGTTCAGCCGGAGGTTCTTCCCGGCCATTGTCACGCGCGAGCCGAGTTGCGGACAGAGATCGAGCTCCTCCCGGCGGATGCGCAGCTGACGCATGAGTTTGACCAGCGGCGACCCCTTGGTGCCCTCCGGCACCCAGTTCGTCAGGGCATGCAGGCCGACATCGTATTTACGAGTCCCGCGGGCATAGAATGAGTTGAGCCCGCCGGGAGCGTTGTGCCGCTCCAAGACCAGCACCTTCCGACCGAACATGCCCAGCCGTACGGCGGCGGCGAGGCCGGACATGCCCGCCCCGATGATGACGGCGTCGTAATGGGCGGTGGCGGCGGACACAGGGCTAATCTCGGCGAAGCACGGGGCAGGTCAAGCGACGCCCTCAGGGCGTCGTGATGCGCAGGACCTCTTCCGCGGCCTGCGTGACCTGCTGGGCGGTGATCCGGGCCAATGCGCGGTCCATCCGGGCGAGATACTCGGCGCGAGGTTCTCCTGCGAACAGGGTGGTATCGACGCGGACGACCCGGTGCACGGCCCCCCACGGACGGGCCCGAGCGTAGTCAGACGGACCGAAGACCCCGACGACGGGCGCGCCGACCGCGGCGGCGAGCTGGAGCACCGACGAATCCGCCCCCAGGAAAAGCCGCGACTCCTTGATGAGCCGGGCAAGCTGCGCGAAACGCAGACGGCCGCCGGTCGACATCGCCACGGGCCCGATCAACCCGCAGAGCGCCTCCGCCATGATGCGCTCGGCGCCGCCCGGGCCGGCCGAGACGACGATCCGTTCGACCGCGCGCGAAGCGATGAGTTCACGGGCCACCGTGGCCCATTTGTCGATCTCGAGGATACGCTCCGGGCGCGACGCGCCCGGATGAATGACGGCGAACCGACCCGCCTCGAGCATCATCCCGTGCTCCTGCATACGGGAAGGCGCGAACCACATCGCCGGGATCTCGGCGTGGAAGCCGAGCACGCGGGAAAGCACCTCGTGATCGCGGGCGGCCTCATGCGGATCGACGGCGGAGCCGAAGACCTGCTGATGCATGAGCGGACGAAGGAAGAACGGCGCGTGCCCTCCGCAGGCACGCACGCCCGCGCCGCTGAGCGCCACGAGGCGGTTCGCCAACCCATGGCCTCCCAGCGCGACGGCGACGTCGAAGCGCTGCCGACGAAGCCGCGCGATGAGGGCCAGATGAAAGCCTTCCGGACCGAAGCCGATGGTCTCGACGACCGCCGGACATCCTTCCAGGGCCGGCTCCGAGCCCGGCGTGGTCACGAAGGTCACCTGCGCGCCGGGATGGCGTTCGCGAATCGTGCGCAGGCCCGCTGTCGCGGCCAACGCGCCGCGTAGTCCGGTGAACTTGACGACCAGCAAGCGCATCTCAGGCGAGGTTCTTGGCCTGATTGTCCCAGAGGCGCCGGAACAGTTCGGAAGAAGCGTAGACCGCTGCGCGCGGCCCGTCCGCCACCACCCGGCCGCCGTCGAAGACGAGCACGCGGTCGACGTCACGGATGGTGCTGAAGCGATGCGCCACGATCAA
>JAUMEU010000071.1:0-2593 GCA_032120295.1 Opitutales bacterium
GGGAAGCGAGCCGGCCCACCCTCGCCGCCCTGCATGCGGCGAAAATCAGGACGGTGATGCTCACGGGGGACCGCGAAGAGGCCGCGGCGGCGGCGGCGCAGCAGCTCGGTATCCAAGCCTACGCGGCCGCGCTCACGCCCGACGCCAAGATGGCCGCCATCCGCCGCTACTCGGCGGAAGGCCACGTGGTCGCGATGGTCGGCGATGGCGTCAACGACGCCCCCAGCCTGGCCGCGGCGGACGTCGCCGTGGGCATGGGCGGACGCGGCAGCGACGCGGCCCTGGAATCCAGCGACGTGGTGCTGATGGACGACCATCTGGAGCGTCTGGTCGACGCGATCGGGCTGAGCCGCCGCGCCCGCCGGGCGATCCGCTTCAACATCATCGTGTCGGTCGGGGCCGCCCTCGGGATGGCGGCTTACGTGATCTTCCGGGGCGCGCCCCTGCCCCTCGCCGTCAGCGTCCACGAAGGCAGCACGGTCGTGGTCTGCCTCAATGGCCTGCGCCTGCTCGCCCACCGCCCCCGCCGGTGAACAAAAAGGCCCCCGGGCGAACCCGGAGGCCTTGCCGACGGTCGGCCGGGACGCTTAGCGTAGTTCTTTGCCGGCGCCATCGAAGAGCTTGAACGCTTCGATGCTGTAGGTCGGGTCGGGCTTGGTACCGAGGCGGACCTTGCAGGACTTCATGAGGTCGCGGAAGAACTCGCGGTCCTCCGTGATGATACGCTCGAGGTTGACCGGGTGGAGCAGGATGTTGATCTCCAGCTCCTTGTCGGGGCCGGTGGCCTCGCGCAGTCGGCGGATGACGCTGAGGAGCTTGCGCTGGATCTCGACGGAGACGGTGCGGGGGTTCTTGACGATGCCACGGCCCTGGCAATGCGGGCAGGCCGTGTACATGGAGGTCGTGTTGGACTCCGTGTGGCGCTGACGCGTCATCTGGAGCACACCCAACGCGGAGATCGGCAGGATCTGGTGCTTGGCGCGGTCGTCCTCCATGGCGTCGCGCAGGGCCTCGAAGACCTTCTTCCGGTCCTTCGGGTTCTTCATGTCGATGGTATCGATCATGATGAGGCCGCCGAGGTTGCGCAGCTTGATCTGGCGGGCCGCCTCGGTGACGGCCTCGAGATTGGCCTGGGTGATGAAGTTGCCGTCCTTGGCGCCGTCCTTGCCGCGATGGCCGCCGGTATTGACGTCGATGGCCGTGAGGGCCTCGGTCTCGTCGATGACGATCTCGCCGCCGCTCGGGAGCGGGACGCGGCGCTGGAAGAGCTGCTCGATCTGGCGTTCGATGTTGTAGCGCTCAAAAACCGGGATCGGGTCGACGTACAGTTCGACGCGTGAACGGGAACGCGGCGACACTTCGCCGACGAGGTCCTGGACCAGTTTGAAGTCCTCGGGGTTGTCGACGAGGATACGGTCGACCTCCTCGGTCAGGAAGTCGCGGACGGTGCGCTCGATCAGGCCGGGCTCCTGGTAGAGGAGCACGGGCCTGCGGTCGGGGGCGTTGATCTTCTCGACGATGGCCTGCCAGCGCTTCAGCAGCATGTGCAGGTCGCGGACGAACCAGCGGGCCTGCTTACCCTCACCGGCGGTGCGGATGATGACGCCCATGCCTTCCGGGATGGTGAGCGAGCGGAGGATGTCCTTCAGGCGTTCGCGCTCGGCCGACTCTTCGATCTTCCGGGAGACGCCGCAGGCACCGCTGAACGGCATCAGCACCAGGTAACGGCCCGGGAGCGCGATGTTGGTGGTCGAGCGGGGACCCTTGGTGCCGATCTGGTCCTTGACGACCTGGATGACGATGTCGGAGCCGGCCGGGAAGAGCTGCGGGATGTCCTTGGCCTGGTAGCGGGCCTTGCGCTGCTTCTGCTCGGCGGACTCGTTGTCGCGGATGAACTCGACCTGCGAGTCATTGGCGGCGGGGAGCATGTCCCAGTAGTGCAGGAAGGCGTTCTTCGGTTGGCCGATGTCGACGAAGGCGGCCTTGAGCCCGCCTTCGAGGTTCTGGACGCGGCCCTTGAAGATCGCGCCGACCATACGGTTCTCGCCCTTGTGCTCGATCTCGAACTTGTCGAGGACGCCGTTGGTGAGGAGCGCGACGCGCTTCTCGAGCGTCTCGGCGTTGATGACGAGTTCTCGGTAGACCGCGCGGTCCTTGGAGAAGTGTTTCACGATACGCTGGAGCAGCGGGAGCTCCTTGCGCCGCTTCGCCGCCTCGTCGGCCAGCTGGCGCTGGTCGATCGGGGAGGTCTGTTCGCCGCCTTCCGGCAGCTCTTCGTTGATATCTTCGGGTTCGGTGTTTTCAGGCATCTCGGTCAGGCGGTTAAGCCGGTTGCCGGAGAGCCTCCGTCTTCGCCGCCACCGGCCGAATGCCGGTGAACGCTCTGGACTAGTCCAAGGAGCAGGAAACAGCTGAGTACGAAAGACCCTCCGTAGCTAAGGAAAGGAAGGGGGACCCCGGTGACGGGCATCAGGTCGATGTTCATGCCGACGTTGATCACGACGTGCGTGCCGAGCACGACCGCCGCGCCGATCGCCAACAAAGAGCCGAACCGATCCGTCGTCCGCGCCGCCGTGCGCACGACGCGCCAGAA
>JAUMEU010000072.1:0-2539 GCA_032120295.1 Opitutales bacterium
CAGCGTGAGCGAGGCGACGCGGTCCGGATACTTCGTCGCGACCGCGAGGGCGACCATGCCGCCCATGCCTTCGCCGACGAGATGGAAGCGGCCCTTGCCGAGCTGCGGCTCCATCGAACGCAGCATGTCGGCGGCGATGCTCTCGTCGCTCATCGACGCGCGCGAACGATGGTAGGCGGTCGGCCAGCGGACGGCATAGACCAGACCGCCGGCGTCGGAGAGACCCGACTTGACGAGGTCGACGGCGGCCTGATTCCATTCGGCGCCACCGTCCGGGAGACGGGGGATGACGATGACCGGCAAGGCGGTACGGCCCTGCGGACTGCCGAGCGGCTCGAATTCCACCCGTTGGGCCAGCTCGGGGTTGGGCAGACGGTCGGCCGAGGTGACCCAGCGGGAGACCAGGACCAGGAGGATGTAGGCGGCCAGCACGATCCACTTCACCGGGACGCGCCCGAGGTTGCGCTTGCGATCGGCGAGGGTGGACATCCGGCCCTCATCAAAGGTCGTCCGCCCCAAGGGGCAAGAAGGGAAGGTCAATAGGGCCGACGATTGCCCCATTTATGGCTTCCGTAAGTCGGCCAAGCCCTCTTGTCTTAGGACACGTGCAACCCACCGGAAAGGAACTCCCAGGCCTCAGGGTCACCATCGACAAGGTGTCCCACCACCGGGACGCGAACTTCCCCCCGGAAACCCCGCACGCCTTCGTCTACTTCCTGACCATCAGCAACCTCTCGCAGGAGACGGTCAAGCTGCTCGGCCGGAAATGGATCATCCGCTCGCCGGACGGCGAGATCGAGATCTTCGAGGGCGACGGCATCGTGGGCGAGACCCCCACCCTGCCCCCGGGAGAGCAGTTCTCGTACAACAGCTACCACCTGGCCGGCGGTCCGCGGACGGCCGAAGGCTCCTTCCACGGCACGACCTCGACCGGCGAACGCGTCTTCACGCGTATCCCGGTCTTCGCGATGACGCCCCCTCCCGACCCTTCCTGATGCGACTTACCGACCTCAACTCCGGCCGTGAAATCGGCGCCAACTGCATGCTCACCGAATTCGGTGGCCTGCGGCTGGTGTTCGACTGCGGCCTCCACCCCAAGCTCGACGGCCGTAAGGCGCTCCCGCAGATCGACAAGATCCAAGGTTCAGTCGACGGCGTGATCCTCACGCACTGTCACCTCGACCACCTCGGCTCGCTCCCGCTCCTGCTCAAGCAGCACCCGACGGCCCGCGTCTACGCTTCGGCCGCCACGACCCTCTTCGTCCGTCGCCTGCTGAGCAACTCGATCCAGGTCATGAAACGCCAGCGCGAGGAGACCGGTAACGCCGATTACCCTCTCTACGTCGAGACCGACGTCGAACGCGTCGAGCACGCCCTCGCGGCCGTGCCCCTCGCCAACCCGCGCATCATCGGCCGCGGCGGCGAAGAGGTCGCCCTCACCTTCCACCTCGCCGGACACGTGGCCGGGGCCGTGGGCTGCCTCGTCGAACACCGCAAGAAGAAGCACTTCTTCACCGGCGACGTCCACTTCCAGGCCCAGCGCACGGTCGACGGCGCCAACTTCCCCCGCACACCGGTCGACACCCTCGTGATGGAATGCACGCGCGGGGCGACGGCCACGTCACCGACGTTCAATCGCGCCAAGGAAGAGCAACGGCTCATCAAGGCGATCAACGCCGTCTGCGACGAGGGCGGCTCCGTCCTGCTCCCGGCCTTCGCCTTTGGCCGCATGCAGGAGATCCTGATGCTTCTCCAGGACGCCGCCGATGCGGGCGATCTCGCCGACGTACCGATCTTCTGCTCCGGACTCGGCCTCGACCTCTGCGACTACCTCGATGCGGCGAGCAAGAAGACCAAGCAGGTGAAGTTCAACCGCCAGGTCCTGCGCGACCTCGGTATCCTCCCCCTCTCGCGCAAATACGTGCAGCCCGGCAAGAAGATGCCCGAACGCGGCATCTACCTGCTTTCGAGCGGCATGCTCGTCGAGAAGACGCCCGCCTGGCGCGTCGCGGCGAACACCCTGGACCACGAGGAGAACGCGGTGTTCTTCGTAGGGTACTGCGATCCGGAGACCCCGGGTGGCGAGCTCATCGGCATGAACCCCGGCGGCGAATTCAAGTTCAAGACCCTCGACCACACCGCGACCCTGCGCGCCAAGGTCGAACGCTTCCACCTCAGCGGCCACGCCGACCGCGAGGAACTCGTCGACTTCGCGAAATCCGTCTCGCCGAAGGACATCGTCCTGACGCACGGCGATCCGCCCGCGCGCGCGTGGATGAAGGAGACCCTCGCGGCCGCCCTGCCCGGCACCCGCGTGCATGACCCCGAACCGGGCGTCCCGCTCGCGCTGTGACCCTGCTGCCGCAGTCCGTCGAAGACTGGCGCGAGTTCACGCTCACGCGTGGTCCGCGTATGGCGGCGGAGGCTTTCCTGCTGAAACTGGCCGAGATCGGCCCGGCGGAACAACGGGCGGCCCTTTGCGGCCTGCCCGACACGCGTACGCTGACGCGCCGCTTCGAGGAAGCCTGGCCATTGCGCG
>JAUMEU010000073.1:0-2336 GCA_032120295.1 Opitutales bacterium
CCTCGAGCAGATCATGGAGCAGTCCGCCGCGCTCGAGAAGAAGCTCAAGGTCTACCGTGATAAGGAATCCTCCCAGCTCGCCGACGCCCTCGCCGCCAAGGCGAGCGACCGCGCGGGCCTGAAGTACGTCATCTCCCAGGTCAGCGCCGAGACGCCCAACGATCTCCGCGACCTCGGCGCCAAGGTGGCCGGCAAGGTCGGTCCTGCGGCCGTCGTCGTCCTCGCCGCCGTCTTCGGCGACAAGGTCTCCCTCGTGGCTAACTGCGGTGCCGAAGCCGTCAAGGCGGGCAAGGCCGCCGGCAAGATCGTCACCGACGCCTGCGGCAAGCTGGGCGGCAAGGGCGGCGGCAAGCCTGACGCCGCGATGGGCGGCGGCACCGATGTGTCCAAGGTCGCCGAGGCTTTGGCCAGCGTCGCCTAAGATAGATCAGGGGTAGGGCTGACCGCCTCGGTCAGCCGTTCGCCGCAGGGCGAACCAAGGTAGGGGCACGATTCATCGTGCCCTCCACTGCGGAGGGCGCGGCGAAGCCACGCCCCTACCCTCGGCCGCCCTGCGGCGGCCAAACAGCTGGGAATACCTGCAAGCAAGGGGAGACCGGAAACCGGATGATTAGCTGGGGCTTATACCGCAGCATCTTATCCGGTCTCCGGTTTTCCTTTGAGTGCCATGAATCCGTTTCGGGTGGCAGGTGGCAGCCCCGGGTGGCAGGTGGCGGGATTGATCGATTCAGCCCTCCGCTCAGTCCTCCGTGATCGATTCCGCCCTACCCGAGGCAGTGTCCTGAAATAACGAAGCCCGACGAACCAAGAACTAAGAACAGCCTAGAGCAGCCGCTATGTCGTGACGCGGTCCCGACCCTACCCCAAGGCATGCACTACCCCGAAACTCGATACTCCATACTCAATACTCTCATCATTCAGCCCTCCCTTCAGTCCTCAACGCAGTCCTCCATTCAGCCCTCCATGGTCTATCTCCCTTACTCCTCTCATTGCCTCGGGCCCTCTGGTCCTCTATTCCTCGACTCATGCGCCTCTTCGCCGCCCTCCTCCTTCTCCCGCTGACCCTCGCCGCGCAGAGCGGCAACCATTCGCCTCAGCCGAAACAGCACGTCCGCCTGCAGGTCGAGGCGGGCAAGATCATGCTGCCGCTCTCGATCACGATCAAAGGCAAGACGGCCGCCGGAGTGGACGAACGCATCGAGACGATCCGTCAGGAACTGCAGAAACGTTTCGCCGACCAGCCCGGCTGGGAACTGCGCGAGACGCTGGCCGAGTTCGCGCGCCCGGAAGCCAAGTCCTACGTCTCGCGTCCCGCCGGCGGCAGCAAGCTCTTCGGCGATGATGAAGACCAAGGCGAAGCGACCTATCTCGCCAACGCGCGATGGGAACTCCTGACCGAAGCCGACAAGGGCGCCAAGGGCGTCGCCACGTTGCGCACCAAGGCCGAAGGCCTGGTGAAAGCGAAAAGCGAAGAAGAGAAGCAGACCGTCGGCACGCCGGAATACCGCCTCAACGACCCCGAAGACTTCCGTGATGAGCTGCTCGACCTGATCAAGGCCGACTACGAGGAAGCCAAGAAGCACCTGCCCGAAGGCCAGTGGACGCTCGAGCTCAGCGGCCTCGCCGGCCCGGTCAACGTCGTCGCCCTCGGCGGCAAGCGTTTCGAAGTCAGCCTCTCCTACCGGCTGTCCTACGTCACCCCGAAGCCCGAAAAGGCCACGAAATAAGGCGTTTCACCCGCGGGCGCCACGGCTTGTCCTTGCCCTTCCCCAGCGGGCGACTAGTCGTCATTCATGGCCATCCGCCGCCTCACGCTCGTCGTCAACCGCACCAAGCCCGGGGTGGATGACATCGTGCGCTCGGTCCAGGAAGCCGCCCAGAAAGCCGGCGTGACGCTGAGCCTCACCGAAGGCTGGCCGATCAGCCGCGCCAGCCTCAAAGGAGCCGATGCGTGCGGCGTGGTCGGCGGCGACGGCACCTTCCTTGGCGTCGCCGAAGCCGCCGCCCTCGAAGGCGTGCCCCTCTTCGGCATCAACCGCGGTAAGCTCGGCTTCCTCGCCGCCTACCCGAGCGAAGACGTCGGCGCCTCCCTGCATTCCATCCTCAGCGGCGACTTCCGCGTCGAGAAGCGCGCGCTCCTTGAGATCCGCTTCGCCGACGGCAGTTTCGCCCTGGCGCTCAACGACCTGGTCATCAAGACCCGCGACGTCTTCCGCATGGGTCGCTTCTCGGTGCTCGCCGACGGCGCCCGCGTGAACGAATACCGCGCCGACGGCCTCATCATCGCCTCCCCGACCGGCACCTCGGCCTACAACCTCGCCGCCGGCGGTCCGCTC
>JAUMEU010000074.1:0-1736 GCA_032120295.1 Opitutales bacterium
GCCGCTCCGCTTTTTCATCTCTAAACCAAATCAACCTCACCATGAAAAAGACCCTGCTCCTCCTGAGCCTCTCGGCCGCCGCCCTCCTGATCGTCGGTTGCGCCAACGACGCCCAGACCCCCGCCCCCAAGGCCGCCGGCGGCGCGCCCAAGGCCAACCCCAACAAAGTCGAGATCTTCAACGGCAAGGACCTCACGGGCTTCAAGAAGCTCGGCGGCGACGCCACCTACGCCGTCAACGCGCAGGGCAGCCTCGTCGGCACCTCGACCCTCAACACGCCGAACACCTTCCTCGCCACCGAGAAGGATTACGCGAACTTCGTCCTGGAGTATGACTTCAAGAACGACCCGCGCCTGAACTCGGGCGTGCAGTTCCGCAGCCACTCTGAAGCCAAGGAAGTCGCCTACAAGACCGCCGAGGGCAAGCCCGCCAAGGTGCCGGTCGGCCGCGTCCATGGCTACCAGGCCGAGATCGACACCGATCCGAAGAACGTCAAGAAGCCCGACACCGAGGCCCGCATGTGGTCCGCCGGCCTCTACGAAGAAGGCCGTCGCGGCTGGATTTTCCCTGGCTTCGGCGGCGGCGACGCCCTCGCCTTCTCCAAGCAGGGCCGCGAGCTCACCAAGGTCGGCGAGTGGAACCACGTGAAGATCGAAGCCAACGGCAACCGCATCCGCACCTGGTTCAACGGCGTGCCGCGCGTCGACGTCCGCGACGACGGCTACAAGAACGGCTTCATCGCCTTCCAAGTCCACGGCATCGGCAAGGACGCCGCCAAGGCGGGTACCACGGTCGAATGGCGCAACATCTCCCTCACCAAGATCCCGGACAACACCCTGACCGAGTCCGAAAAGGCCGACGGCTGGAAGCTCCTCTTCGATGGCCGCTCCAGCAAGGGCTGGCGCTCCGCCAAGGGCCCGGACTTCCCGAAGGCCGGCTGGTCCGTCGAGAAGGGTACCCTCCGCACCGCCAAGGGCGACGGTAAGGAATCCGCCAACGCCGGTGACATCATCACGATCGAGCGCTTCAAGGAGTTCGAGGTCTCCGTCGACTTCAAACTCACCAAGGGCGCCAACAGCGGCCTGAAGTACTTCGTGCAGCCGAACCTCAACCAGGGCGCCGGCTCGGCCTTCGGCCTGGAGTTCCAGATGCTCGACGACGCCGTCCACCCGGACGCCAAGCTCGGCCGCGACGGCAACCGCACGGTGTCCTCGCTCTACGACCTGAAGACCGCCTCCAAGGACAAGCGCGCCAACCGCATCGGCGATTGGAACAACGCCACCGTGATCGCCAAGGGCACCAAGGTCGAACACTGGTTCAACGGCCGCCTCGTCGTCTCCTACGACCGCAACACCGCGGAGTTCCGCGATCTCGTCGCGAAGTCCAAGTACGCCGATCCTAAGTATGGCCAGAACTTCGGCGAATGGGCCGACGGCCACATCCTCCTGCAGGAACACGGCGATGAAGTCTGGTTCAAGAACGTGAAGCTCCGTGACCTCGCCCCGAAGCCGGCCGCTAAGCCCGCCGCCAAGGGTGGCAAGAAGGCCCCGGCCAAGAAGGCCGAGCCTGCCAAGAAGTAAGCCCTCCCTGAGGCGCTGACGAAGGCCGGACGACGCCAGTCGCCCGGCCTTTTCTTTGCCCAGGTGGCTGAGTTATTGCATGCCTCCGCCGGAAGGGCTTAAGTGCCGTCACCCCGAGCCATGCGCCCCACCCTGCTCCTCGCCCTGTTCAGCGTC
>JAUMEU010000075.1:0-2181 GCA_032120295.1 Opitutales bacterium
GGCGGCAAGTCCCGCTTCCAGTCGATGTGTGTCCAGCTCGCCCGCATGGGCTGCGTGGTCTGGCAGATCGACGCGCTCAGCGACTCCGACTCGAAGCAGTTCTCGCCGGAGGTCATCCATAAGTTCGCGAAGCAGCGACCCGAGATGAACCGCACCGAAGGCTGGGGACTCTACAGCCCGCAGGCCGAGGCCAACCTCCAGAACGTGATGGGCCTGCAGACGCTGAATTCGATTCGCAGCGTGGACTTCCTGCTGACGCTGCCCGAGGTCGACCCGACCCGCCTGGCGGTGACCGGCTCCAGCGGCGGCGGCACGCAGACGATGCTCCTCGCGGCAACCGACCCTCGTCTCGCCCTGTCCTACCCGGTGGTGATGGTCAGCACGGCCATGCAAGGCGGCTGCACCTGCGAGAACGCCACCCTGCTCCGCGTGAACTCCGGCAACGTCGAGATCGCGGCCCTCTTCGCGCCGAAGCCGCAAGGCATGAACACCGCCAACGATTGGACCAAGGAGATGGCGACGAAGGGCTTCCCCGACCTGCAGGCGCTCTACAATCTCTACGGCAAGAAGGACTACGTGACGCTCCAGCGCGGCGAACACTTCCCGCATAACTACAACGCGGTCACCCGCTCAGGCTTCTACGCGGCGCTCAACAAGCACTTCAAACTGGGCTTCGAAGCCCCGATCATCGAGCGCGACTATCAGCCGCTGCCCAAGGAAAAACTGACCGTCTGGGACGAATCCCATCCCGCCCCCAAGGCCGGCGACCCGGAATTCGAACGCAACCTGCTCAAGTGGCTGAAGGCCGACGCCCAGCAGCAGCTGCTCGCCGCGGCGAAGACCACCGAAGGTCGTGAGCAGATCCTGCGTCCGGCCGTGGAAGCCCTCATCGGCCGGTCCTACGCCCAGGCCGGATCCATCTCCTTCCCCGATGCCAGCGCCCAGTGGCGCGACTCTCACTTCCGCACTCAGGGCCATCTGGTCAACGCGACCTACGGCGAAGAAGTGACGGTCGATTGGCTGCAGCCGATCAATCCCACCGGCGAGGTGGTGATCTGGCTCGACGATGCCGGCAAGGGATCCGCCCGCCTGCCCGACGGCACGATCCGCCCCGAACTGCAGGAACTCATCGACCGCGGCATCGGCGTGCTCACGGCCGACCTCTTTCTCCAGGACGACAAAAAACTGAAGCAGACCCGCGTCGTCGCCGGCCCCCGCGAAGTCCCGGCCTATACCTTCGGCTACAACCACGCGCTCTTCGCCCAGCGCGTGCATGACGTCATGACTATCACGAGCTACCTGCTCTCAAAACGCGACGCCACCCAGCCGGCCGTGAAGAAGGTCTCGCTGGCCGGCTTCGGTCAGATGGGCCCCGTCGCCGCCGCCGCCCGCGCCGTGACCGGTGGAGCCATCGCCAAGGCCGCCGTCGAGACCAAGGGTTTCCGCTTCGGCCAGCTGCTCGATTACCGCGACCCGATGTTCCTGCCCGGCGGCGCGAAGTATCTCGACGTCCCCGGCCTCCTCTGCCTCGCCTCCGCCCAGCCGCTCTGGATCGCCGGCGAACCTGATGCCACGCTCTTCCCTGCCGCCACGCCGCACGTCGACGGCACCGACGCGAAGCCCGCCGCCGCCGCGTGGCTCCTCAAATGATGCACCGTCGCACCCTCCTTGCCGGCCTGGCCCTAACCCCGTTCGCCGGCCTGCTCGCCGCCGAAGGCAGACAGCGTCTCCGCGTCGCCCAGATCGGCACCTCGCACGCCCACGCCGCAGGCAAGATGGACGCGCTCCGCTCCTTGCCCGACCTTTACGACGTCGTCGGCTTCGCCGAGCCCATCGCCTCCCGCCAGGCTGGCGCGCAGAAGGCGAAATCCTTCGCCAGCCTGAAATACCTGACGGAAGCGGAAATCCTCGCCGACCCTTCCATCCGCGTGGTCGTCATCGAGACGACCCTCGAAGACTCCGCGAGGGCGGCCTTCGGCGCGCTCAAAGCCGGCAAGCACATCCACCTGGACAAGCCGGGCGCCGAAAAGCACGTCGACTTCGTGGCGCTCCGACGCTACGCCGCCGAAAAAGGCCTGACCGTCCAGATGGGCTACATGCTGCGCTACAACCCCGGCATCCAGCTGCTGTTCCGCGCGGTCAAGGAAGGCTGGCTCGGGGACGTCATGGAAATCGACGCCT
>JAUMEU010000076.1:0-6857 GCA_032120295.1 Opitutales bacterium
GCCCTGTGGTGTCCGGACTTTCCTCACGGATTGCTCCATGCGAACGCACATGTATGACTGTCCGCATAGCCTAGCGGCCGACCGGCCCGCAGGGAAGGGCAAAAGGCACGAGTTCGGCCTTGGAAAGGCCTTCGGGCGGCTTTGATTAGACGGACCCCATGCGAACCCTGCTCCTCGCCTTGCTCACCCTCATGACCGCCCACGCCGCCGAACCCATCAAAGTCGCCTGCGTCGGCGACAGTATCACCCAGGGTGCCGGCGCGAAGTCGGGTCAGTCCTATCCGTCTCAGTTACAGGCCCTGCTCGGCTCTGGCTATCAGGTCGGCAACTTCGGCGTCAGCGGCCGCACGCTCCTGAAGAAGGGCGATTTCCCTTATTGGAACGAGAAGAAGTATCAGGCGGCCCTCGCGATGGAGCCGGCGATCGTGATCATCATGCTCGGGACCAACGACACCAAGCCGCAGAACTGGAAGTTCGAGGCGGAGTTCGCCGCCGACTACCGCGAGCTCGTGAAGTCTTTCCAATCATTGAAGTCGAAGCCGAAGGTGTTCGTCTGCCGTCCCGTGCCGGTCCCCGGCAAAGGGAACTACGACATCAACGAGGAGAACATCCAGAAAGAGATTCCACGCGTCGACGCGCTCGCCAAGGAACTCGGCTGCGGCGTGATCGACATGCATGCGGCGCTGGAGAAGTTCCCGGAGATGCTCCCGGACCGCGTGCACCCGAATACCCTCGGCGCCGGCGAGATGGCCAAGGCGGCCGCGAAGGCCATCACGGGCAAGTAAGTTTCAGCGCGTAGCCTGCGCCGGCCCGATGATCCTCCCGAGCACTTCCTGGGCCGCGGCCCGCAGCTGCTGCCAACGGTGCGAAGGGTGGGCGGGGCCGTGCGCGATGAGCTGTAAGGTGCTCCGCCATTCGAGGACCGCGCGTTCGAGGTCGCCTTGGCCGGGGCCTTGGCCGTCGGCGTCGACGGGCGGGATCTTGCCATGCAGGGCGAAGCCTTTGAGCGCTTCGGCGCAGCCTTCGCCGAAGCCGCTGGGCAGGCCTTCGCGCAGGTAACCCTCGGCCGTCAGAGACTTATAAGTCAGGCGGCAGCAGGCCCCGAGGCGGCTGGAATTACGGCCCGCCGAAGCGACCCGCTCGCCGGCGCGGAGTTCGGCGAGGTCCCAGGCGAGGGCGTGGGCGTCGTAAGCCTGGTCCTCGAGCGCCGCCGCGACCGCAAGGCCTTCACCGTGCTGGAAGAGGGACGCGATGTGCCCGCGGTCGGTCGGACGGCCCGCGGCGTCGATCAGGCCGAGCTTCTTCCAGAGCCGGCCGGCGCGGGCGGTGTGCATCGTGCCGCCGCCGAGGACTTCCCGGAGGTTGATGTCCTGTTTGGCGACGGAGCGTCGCGGCGGGTTGATGAGCGGTTGATTATCGGCGTCGGGCCACACACGGACGCTCGCACGCGAGTAGTCCAGTTTCACCTGCACGCTGTCGCGGCCGAGGAAAAGGCCGCCGTGAGCGACGCCACCTTGGGTGAGCACCGGCAGCAGCGGCAGGATTTCCTTCTCCAGGAGTTCGAGTTTCCAGGTGCGGGGCCGGCTGCGTCCGTTGTCCTGCTTCCGAAGGGCCTTCAGCAGCCAATCCGCCGGGGTGAGATGTTCGGCGCCCGACTCCTTCGGGAAGTGCGCGAGGGTGATGGTGCGTCCGTAGCGGACCTCGCCACCCGTCTCCAGTTTGCACGGCGTGCCGTAGGGCAGGGCGCGCAGGGAATCGGGTTTGGACAACGCCGGATACCAGGCCTCCTTCACGTAGATGAGGGCCTGCGAGAGCGGGACCAGGTGCGTCGGGCGCTCGCGTTGCCACGTGCCGTTGCGCCCGAGGATCTCATCGATCTGGCGGGTCTCGCCGGCCACCGTGGCCGGAAGGTCGGTCGGCAGGTCTTCTTCGAGGCGGTCCAGCGCGAGGTCAATCGGCTCACGGGTGAAGAGGGACGCGGCGAGCGACCGGGCGGCGGCCTTGGGGTCCTCGGCGCGACGCATCACCGACAGGAAGGCCGGCCAGTCGAGCGCCTCGCTGCGTTTGAGCTGGAGCGGCTTGGCTTCGCCGAGGCGGGGGCTGTCGCCGGTCCAGAGCGCGAAGCCGCGGTCGTCCAGTCCACGACGGCCGGCGCGGCCGAACATCTGCAGGAGTTCGTCGGGACGGATCTCACGTTCGGCGTGATCGGCCGCGTAGCGACGGTCGGTGACCAATACCGAGCGGAGGGAGAAGTTGATGCCGGACGCCAGGCCCGTCGTCGCCACGACCACGCTCAGCTTGCCGGCTTTGGCCCAGGGCTCGATGAGTTCGGTCCGCTGTTCGAAGGTCAGGCCGCTGTGGTGCAGGCCCACCCCTTGGCGGAGCAGACGGTTAAGGTCGTCGCCGGCCAGGTTGCGTTGGCTGGGGGAGAGTTGCGGGCCATTGCCCAAGGGCAGGCCGGCCGCGATGTCGCGGGCGATCTGCTCGGCGGCGCGGCGGCGGGGGGCGAAGACCAGGATGGGGCCGAGGTCGCCGAGGACCGCCCGGATGACCGCGCGGGCGATGTGGCCTTTGATGCCGGAGGGCTCACGGGTCTCTAGGGCGTCGAGGGAGATCTCCTCGAGCGGGATCGGGCGGGTGTGTTCCTCGATCAGGGTGACCTTACGGCCACGGCTGCGGAGCCATTCGGCGACGGCCTTCGGGTTGGAGACGCTACCGCTGAGGAGCAGCAGCTGGGTGGAGGGCGGGGCGATGGCCAGCACCGTCTCGTAGGCCGCGCCGCGGCGGGCATCGGCCAGCATCTGGTATTCGTCGACGACCAGCAGGTCCGGGTGGCGGCCTTCGAGGAACCGATGACGCTGGGTCTCTAGGGTCGCCACGATGACCGGGGCGCCGAGGTTGGCGCTGACGTCCCCGGTCGCGATCCCCACGTCCCAGCCAAGGGCGAGCCATTCGGCCCGCTTGTCGTTGGCCAAGGCCCGGGTCGGCACCGTGTAGACCGCCTGGCCGCGGTGGCCGCCGCGGATGAGCAGTTCGAAGACATAGGTCTTCCCGGCGCCGGTCGGGGCTTGGATGACGACGTCCTCGCCTTGCCGCAGGGCGCGGAGGGCGTCCTGCTGCCAGAGGTCGGGGAGGGTGAGCCGAGAGTCCGCCATGGCGAGTTTCCATCAAACGGCGGTCGGGCGGAGAAGCAAGCCGAGGGGGGTTTGCGGTTGCGGCTTTTCGCACCCCCGTGCTACGACTGTCGTCGCATGGCCATCAGCAACGATCTCGCCCGCGGGCTTAAGAAAGTCGACAAGGACCTCGACTTCATGATGACGTGCTTCGTCGAGGTGCTCGAGCAGCTCGACCACAAGGATCTCGCCGGCACCTTGCCGTGGATGGGCAAGCGCAAGCTGCGCGGCGTGCAGCTCTTCTCCTACCGCGGCGTGCAGGCCTATTCGATCGCCTTCCAGCTCCTCAACATGGTCGAGGAGAACGCCTCCGCGCAGTCCAAGCGTCTCCGCGAGGACAAGCACGGCCTCGCCTCCGACCCGGGTTCGTGGGGCCGCGCGCTCCGCGCCCTCGCCGACGCCGGCCTCACGGACAAGCAGATCGCCAAGCGCCTCAACCGCATGCGCGTCGAGCCGGTCCTCACCGCGCACCCGACCGAAGCCAAGCGCGCCACCGTCCTCGAGATCCACCGCGAGATCTACAAGCTCCTCGTCCGGCGCGAGAACAACATGTGGACCGCCGCTGAGCAGCGCGCCATCCGCGAGGAGATCAAGGTCGCGCTCGAGCGTCTCTGGCGTACCGGCGAGTTCTACCATCAGAAGCCCGACGTCCAGTCGGAGCTCCGGAACATCAATTACTTCCTCTCCAAGGTCTTCCCCGACGCCGTCGTCAGCATGGACCTGCGGCTGCGCCAGGCTTGGGAGGAAGCCGGCTTCGACCCGGACCGTGTGGAGCATCCGGATTCGCTGCCTCAGGTCGTTCTCGGCACCTGGGTCGGTGGCGATCGCGACGGCCACCCGCTCGTCACGGCCGAAGTCACCACCCGCGCCCTCAATCTCTTCCGTTCGACCGCCATCGCCATCTGCAACGAGCGGCTCGAGACCCTCGGTCAGCGCCTGTCCTTGGGTGACCATCTCCAGGAGCCGCCTGCGGTGTTCATCCGCCAGGTCGAAAAGCATGCTGCCGCCCATGGCGAAGCCGGCGAAGCCGCGATCAAGCGCAACGTCGGCGAGACCTGGCGTCAGTACGTCAACCTCATCCACCTCCGCCTGCCCAATCCGGTCGGCGCGCTCGGCCATGGCCAGCACCCCACGCCCGAGGGTGTCATCGCCGACCTCCTGTTCCTGCGCGAGACCCTGATCGAGGTCGGCGCCGGTCGCATCGCCCGGGCCGAACTCGACCCGCTGCTGCGCTTCCTCCGCACCTTCGGTTTCCACATGGCGGTCCTGGACATCCGCCAGAACAGCGCCTTCCACGACAAGGCCATCGGCCAGCTCCTCGCCGCCACCGGGCAGGCCGATGCCCACTTCGCGCAGTGGGACGAATCCCGCCGCCTCGGCTTCCTGGATTCGGAACTGCGCTCCACGCGTCCGTTCATGCGCGAGCAGGCCAGCATCGGCCCGGAGGCCGACGCCGTGGTCGCCTGCCATCGCGCCCTCGCCACCCACATCGATCACTACGGCTCCGCGGGCCTCGGCTCACTGATCGTGAGCATGACCCGTTCGGTGTCGGACCTGCTGTCCGTCTATCTCCTCGCCCGCGAGGCCGGCCTGACTGCCGGCGGTTCGGACGACGCCTACTGCCTGCTCCCCGTCGTCCCGCTCTTCGAGACCATCGGCGACCTCGAGCGCAGCACCGGCATCATGGATGCGTTCCTTTCGCATCCGATGACCCAGCGTACGCTGAAGGCCCGCCGCGACGCCGGCCTGACCGACGGACTGACGCAGCAGGTGATGATCGGCTATTCCGACTCCAACAAGGACGGCGGCATCCTCGCCTCGCTCTGGAACCTCTACCGCGCGCAGCAGAACCTCGCCGCCGTCGGCGAGAAGCATGGCGTCCGCATCGTCTTCTTCCACGGCCGCGGCGGCACCATTTCCCGCGGCGCCGGTCCGACCCACCGCTTCATCGACGCCTTGCCGCAGGGTTCGATCCAGGGCGAGATGCGCGTGACCGAGCAGGGCGAGAGCATCACCCAGAAATACGCGAACCACATCACCGCGGTGAACAACCTCGAGCTGCTGACTGCTGGAGTGACGCAGAACACTTTCCTGCACGACGTCGCCGTCCGCAGCGAAGCCGCCCAGGCCAAGGTCATGGACCGTCTCGCCGAGTTCTCGCGCGAAGCCTACCAGGACCTCATCACGACGCCTCGCTTCATCGATTTCTTCCGGCAGGCGACCCCGATCGACGTCATCGAGGCCAGTCGCATCGGCTCCCGTCCGTCCCGCCGTACCGGCGCCGCCTCCCTTGAGGACCTGCGCGCCATTCCGTGGGTCTTCGCCTGGAGCCAGGCCCGTTTCTATCTCTCCGGCTGGTATGGCGTCGGCTCCGCGCTGGCCCGCCTCAAGGAAGAAGACCCGAAGGGCTTCGAAGTCATCCGCAAGAACTACGACGACTGGCCGCCCTTGCGCTACATGCTCAAGAACGCCTCCACCAGCGTCTTGGCTTCTAACCGCAGTATGATGAAACTCTACGGCGGGCTCGTGACCGACAAGAAGCTCCGCGGCCTTTTCCTGAACCGCATCCTCGCGGAGCACGGTCTGGCCCGCAAGATGCTCGACGAACTCTCCGGTTCGAAGCTGAGCGAAGGTCGTCCGCGTCTGCGCAAGGTCATCGCCCTGCGCGAGGAGGCAATCGACCTCTTGCACGAGCAGCAGGTCGCGCTGCTCAAGGATTGGCGTAAAAAGGTGGCCGACGGCGACCGCAAGGAAGCCGAAGCCCTGCTGCCGCAGATGCTCCTCTCTCTGAACGCCATCGCCGCCGGCCTCCAAGCCACCGGTTGAGGGTGCGTCAAAGGTCCAAGCATCACGCAGGCTTCCGTCAGGCAGCCGGACGGTTGCTGATGCAAGGTAACTCGTCCTCAGATGTGCTTCCAGAAGTCCATCAGGAAGCGCGTGGCTAACTGGGCGAGGAAGACGATATTCCAGAAGATCAACTGGAGTCCCAGGGAGGGTCCGAAGCCCATGCTCAGGATCTGAGCGGCCGCGCTGGTGGCCAGGAGGACGACCGTGGCGGCGCAGAGGGAGATGACCAGGATCTCGACGGACTTGGGGATGAAACCCGAGAGGCTGGTGTCGGCCATGCAGACGGCGGCGAAAGTCAGGGCGACGGAGAGGATGCCCGCGAGGCCGATACCGATGAGGGTGCCATCCTTGCCGAAGAAGTGCTGGGCGGCGAGCCGGCCGAGGATGGGCAGGGTGATGAGCACCATCAGCAGGGCGACCCAGAAGCCCATCGACCCGTAATCCTGGCCGAGGATTTTCTCGGCGTAGTTCTCCGCCGCATGCTTGATGACGGCTTCTTGGAGCGGATTGGTCAGGGCGAGGAGCACGCGGCCAACCTAGCCGGCCGAGGCCTTTTGTCCACGCCTAAGGGGGCGCTCAGCGGGTCCACTCCTCGCGGGCCGAGGCCCACAGGTCGTAGTTGAGCGGACGCTTACCCGTAGGCACTAGGCGGTAGTGTCCGCCGGCGGCCTTGATGATCGCGAGGCCGGCGGCGACGTCCCAAAGGTTGGTGCCGGATTCGTAATAGGTATCGGCAAGGCCTTCCCCCACGTAGGCGAGGGCGAGCGCGGCGGAGCCGATCATGCGGATCTTTTTATACCGACCGACCTGCTCTACGAAAAGCTGCATCGCCGGGCC
>JAUMEU010000077.1:0-2199 GCA_032120295.1 Opitutales bacterium
AACTCGGCATGGAGGCCGTCTGGAAGATCGAAGTCGTCGATTTCCCCGCCTTCATCCTCGTCGACGACAAAGGCCACGACTTCTTCCGCGAGCTGCCTGGAGGCTGCGGCATCTGCGGCCCCTGAGCATCTCGAGCAGGCACGAAAAAGGGCGCCCGTTCGGGCGCCCTTTTTCATCGGTCTTACCAAGGTCTTACTTTTCCCACTCCAGCGCGCCGCGCTTGAACTCGTAGGCGAGGCCGAGGACGAGGACGCCGAGGAAGACCGCGGTGGCGGCCGTGATGGCGATGCCGGCGGCGAGGAACTCGCGGTAGACGAGGGCCCAGGGCACGAGGAAGACGACTTCGATGTCGAAAAGGATGAACAGCATCGCCGTCACGTAGAACTTCACGGCGAAGCGGGGGTGGGGCTTTCCTTCCATCGGCAGGCCGCACTCGTAGGCCTTATCCTTGATGTAGTTGCCCTTCGCGCGCTGGCCGAAGACGTGGCTGGCGATGAGGATGATCGCGGGGATCGAGAGGCCGAGGGCGACCTGCACGAGGACGGGCAGGTAGGTGCTGAGGGACTGGGATTCGGCGGCGGCCATCGGTAGCGGACACAAAAAAGCCCTCGCCGGAGGAGGCAAGGGCTTTTGCGGAAAGCCGCCTTACTTGCTGGGCTGCAAGGGGCTGGGCGCGGCCGACGCCGGACCCGGGATAGGCAGGAAGGAGGGCGCGGCGGGGGCGGCGGGCTGGCCGGCCTTCCGGAAGTCGGCTAAGGAAGCCGGGATCTGTTCGGACAGCCAGGAAGGGGCCGTGAAGACCGCGAGCTGGTCGGCCGCGTTGGCCGGGTGCTTGGGATCGGAGTGAGTGACGCGCACGAAGAGCTTGCCCGGGTCGTTGGGCTGGGCGCCCGCGAGCTTGGTGAAGGCCAGCGTCACGGTCGCTCCGTCGAAGGTCGTCAGCTTCACTTCCACCGAGCGCGGAGCCTTGGCGGCGTCGGCGTCGTTCTTCGCGAGCGCCTCGGCGGCGCGGAAAGTCGCCAACGTCGCGACGATTTCCTCGAGGGCGTTGGCATCCTTGCCTTCGAACGGCGCGCCGGCCGACTTGCGGCTCAGCTCCACGCGTCCGTCTTTCCAGTTCAGCGCGATCGTCCTGATGTCCGCCGGCTTGGCCGAGAAGAGCGTCAGGTCGACCCACGAGGCGGCGTCGCCCTCGAGGTGCGTGGAGAAGTCGGTGCGGAGCGCGAAGGCCTGGCCGGCGAGGCGGGCGGAGTTGCCCAGGCCGTCTTCGGTCGGCTTGCCGAATTCGACCACCACGGAGCGGCCGTCGGTCGTCGCGAGGGTCACCGAGGATTCGGTGAGGCCGAGCTTCTCGAGGCGTTTCGGATTGGCCGTGAGCTGGCCATGCTGACGGGCCTTCTGTAGGCCGCGGATGAGGGGCAGCAGGCGGTTCTCGACGTCGGCCGGGAGGCCGAAGCGTTCCGCCACCGTCCAGGCCTCGCCGGCCTTCACCACCGTCACGGTCCGAGGGCCGGACTTCACCGTGAGCGATTTCAGCGAACCGAAGACGGCGGGGTCGACGAGCGGGGTCGCGGCGGGCGCGGGCTCGGCGGTCTCGCGCGAGAGGCGGACCACGGCGAAGGCGACGAGGCCGAGGACGAGGGTGGCGATGAGCAGGGTCTTGTTGCGCATGGCGGTTCAGGAAAGTTTGCGGCGGCGGACGAGGGCGTAGCCCAGGCCGAAGAGCAGGGCGAGGGCTGGGCCGGCGAGCAGGTTGAGCACCTGGAGACGGCGACCGAGCGAGTTGACGTCTTCGCTGAGTCCGCGGCGGATGATGCGGCGCTCCTCGGAAAGCTTGTCGGCCTCGACCTGGAACTTCTCGATCTCGCGCTGCATCTCGGGCGTGATCACCAGGCCCTTGGCGGTGACGCCGCCGGACTGACGGGAAAGCTCCGCGATCTTCGCGTTGGCTTCCTCGAGGCGGCGCTCGATCTCGTCGAGCTTGGCCTGGTAGCGGACCTGGGCGACGCGTTCGATCTCCTGCACGCGCTTGAACGGACGCAACGAAGTGCCCTTCGAGCGGAGGCCGACGAGTTCGTCGCTGCCCGCGAGCGTCTCGAGGGCGCTGACCACGAAGCCGAAGTTATCGTTGACCGGCTCGGTGGCGACCTGGCCGCCGACCTGGCGCTGACGGACCGTGAACGGATCCATCATGAAGTC
>JAUMEU010000078.1:0-5693 GCA_032120295.1 Opitutales bacterium
CAACTAGGGCAGCACGCGGTGCTGCCCCTACCCCGATACACCTATGTCGTGACGCGGTCCCGACCCTACCATTATTACCTAGCTCGATCCCTCACGGGGTCTTTCCGTCCATGCAGTCCTCTACGCTACCCTCAACTCAGTCCTCAACTCTGCCTTCCCGCCCTCACCACCTTCCCTTTAGGAGCTTATTACCCGGATACGGAGCGTTGGAATGCGGCCCGAAGAACATCCGGATGCCGGCCCATGCCATGAAGGAGTCGCGTTGATTCATGCGCGCGTATTCCATGCCCGTGAGGAGCTTGAGGCGGTGGCCGGCGATGTAATGATTGAGGCCGAGATAGACCGCCTGGTAGGCGTCGCCGTTGCCCATCCCCGCGAGGCGTTCGTAGCGGCGCTGGCTGCTGAGGCCCGTCGCCTGGCTGGAGCTGGCGATCTGGTAGCGGCTGACCACTTCGAGGGTGTCGGTGAGGAAGTAGCTGGGCTGGAGGTTGAGGCCGATGGCATCGCCCCGGGCGCCGCCGAAGCCGGCCGTGAGTTCGGCGACGAACGCCGCCGGACCGTCCGTGAAGATGAGCGCGCCGGCGAGGGCGTCGTCGAAACGTGTCAGGTTGGTCGCGTTGGCGTGGGCTTCGCTGTGCAGGTAGCCGCCGTAGAAGGACGCCGTCTCGGCGCCGAGGAAATGGCCGAGGTCATAGGTCACGGCCGCGAGGAAGGAAGAGCCCGAGTCCAGTTCCGTGAAGGACTGCCACATGTCGGTGCCGGCGGAATTCGAGAAGACGCCGGCATAGTAATCCAGCTTGTCGATGCGACCCGAGAGAGTGACGGCCGGGGTGTAATCGAGGCCCATCATGTTCGTGAACATCGAGCGCTCCATGAAGCTGATGTAGCGGCTCGAGACATTGCGGTCATGGGTGAAGCGGTGTTTCTGCTGGCCGACGGTGAGGTTGAGCGAGTCCGCGAACTGCCAGCGGACCCAGAGCTCGGTGAAGCCGTTATAGGCAGGTTCGAAATCGCTGCCGCTGATCGCCTGCGCGTGCACGGTCAGGCGGTCGAACATCGTGGCTTGGAAGCCGAGGCGGACGCGGCGGCTCTCGAAGCCGGAATCCTGTCCGTGGCTGCCGTCGTTGTCATGGTAATGGCCGTGATAGCGGCCGAGCACCCACAACTCCTGCAGGCCAGGGTTCTTCTTGTCCTGGTAGATCAGGCCGAGGTTCTCGAACCGCTCCTTCAGCGACTGCTCAGCGGCCGGGCGGCCGGAACTGGCGGGCTGAGTCTGGGCGCCCAAGGGCAGGGAAGTGCAGGCGAGTAGCAAGGCGAAGATGTCTTTCTTTCGTAACATTTGTAACAATCGGAAAAAGGCAGCAGGGTGCCAAGAAGGCGTAAGCCAGTATGAAAACAGGGTAAAACGGCCCGAAAGGCAAGGGGGTCTTTAGGGCTAGAGCCAGGGCTAGCCGATTATGCGATCTCCGGTCCCCCTTTGGCTTGGCCCATCCGCCAACCGCGACTTTAGGTAGGGACAGCACCACGTGCTGTCCTTGGTTGGATGTCAGCCCAAGGGGAGGACGCGATGGTGATCACGTCCCTACCCTCGAGACACGGCTGACCGGGGGCGGTCAGCCCTACCTAGCCTCAAGACAGCGTGCTGAAATAACGAAAAACGACGAACCAAGAACTAAGAACGTCCCAGAGCCGCACCTATGTCGTGACGCGGTCCCGACCCTACCCAGCGCGGCGGAGCCGCGAGGTGGAAGCGGTTAGCGGTTGGCGGTTGGGAACACAACCGCGGCAAACTAGGGCAGCACGCGGTGCTGCCCCTACCCCGAGGCAAGCACTCCCCCGATACTCAATACTCCATACTCTTTGCGTGTCTCCGCCAACCGCTTACCGCCAACCGCCATCACCCGCACCAAACAAAAGACCCCGGTGAGCCGGGGTCTTGTTCGAGCCTGTGATCCGAAGATTACTTGGCTTCGGGCTTCTTGCCGCCCTTGTCGCCTTCGCCCTTCTTGCCCTTGCCGCCCTTGTCGCCCTTGCCCTTACCCTTGGCGCGGGCTTCTTCGAGGGCCTTGAACACGGATTCGAGGGAGGCGTCAGCCTTGAGGATGGCGGCCTTGGTGGCTTCCATCACGCCCTTGCCGGCGGCCTGCTTTTCTTCCGGGGTCTTGGCTTCGGCCATCTTGGCCTTGGCGGCGACGACGGCTTCGTTCTTCTGGGCGGCCTTCTGGGCTTCCATGAACTTCTTCCAGGTGGCTTCGTCGACGGCTTCCGGCCGCTGCGGACCCTGCTTCTTGCCGCCCTTGTCGCCCTTGCCTTCGCCCTTCTTGGCGGGGGCGTCGCCCTTCGGGGCGTCGGGCTTGGGAGCGTCCTGGGCGAGGAGGCCGGCCGAGGTGATCAGGGCCAGGAGGAGTGCGAGTTTGATCTTCATGATAGGTATTTGGGTGCACGGATGAAACCCCGCCCCGGGGGGCAAGTTGCAGGTTTTAAATTTAAGTTATGACACGCCAGCGGGGTGCGCCCGGTCCGGCCCCGGGCTTATGGTAAGGGCCGCCGATGACCCCGCTCCTCGTCCATGTTCCCCACGACGCCACCATCATCCCCCCGGATGAGCGCCGTGATTTCCTGCTGTCCGAAGAGGAGCTGCGGGCGGAAAGCCTCCGGCTGACGGACGCGCATACGGCGGCCTTGTACGCCGAGGGCCTTCCGCCGGAAGATTTCGTCCGCGCGGAGGTCTCTCGCCTCGTCGTCGACGTCGAACGTTTCGCCGATGACGCGCAGGAACCCTGCGCCCGTGTCGGGATGGGCGCGACTTACGTCCGTACCTCCGACGGCCGTCCGCTCCGCGCGCTCACGCCGGCACGTCGCGCGGAACTGATGACCCGCCATTACTGGCCGCACCATCGCGCGCTCGACGAAGCCGCGGCCGCCCGCCTGGCCCGCTTCGGTCGCTGCGTGGTCCTCGATGCGCACTCCTACCCGACGGGCCCGCTGCCCACGCAGCTCGCCTCCGGCCCGTCGCCGGAGATCGGCGTCGGCACGCAGCCGGGCCACACGCCGCCGGCCCTGCGCGATCTCGCCGTCGGTTTCTTCCGCGCGCACGGGTACTCGGTCGGCGTCGACGTGCCGTTCAGCGGCTCGATGGTGCCCGACGCGTGCTTCGGCCGCGAACCACGCCTGTGGTCCGTGATGATCGAGGTCCGCCGCGACCTCTACATGGACGAAGCCACGGGCGCGCCGCACGCAGGCTTCGCGCGGACGCAGGCGACGCTGACGGAGTTCCGCGCGGAACTGCTGCGGCTGGCGATCACTTGACGCCGGCGGCGCTCGCCGACTGCTCGACCTCGGCGCGGAGCAGGCTCATCGCTTCGTTCCACATCACCCGCATGCGCGGCAGCTGTGCGGCCTTGGCGGCTTCGTCCTGCGTCTTCCAGCCGGCTTCGATCTCCTTCCACTCCGCGACGAGGGCCTTCGTCTTCGGGTCTTCGCCCCAGCGCTTCGCGGCGGCGTCGAAGACCTGCGGATGCATGAACTTCAGTTCCTGGATCGTCCCGAGTCCTTCGCGGATGATGTTCTCGCGACGCGCGTCCGGTGGGCGGCTGTCGACGGAGATATCCTCGCGGGCGGAAGGGATGAGGCTGTTGGCGCTGCGTGGCGCACCGACCGGGCGGGCGGCGCCGGGCTTGGTCACGACGGCGGCGCGGGCCGGGCGAGCCGATGGGTCGGGCTCCTCGGTCGTCTGGGAGAACCACCAGCCAAGCGCGAGGGAGCCGAGCGCAAGCAGGCCCAGCAGGACCAGACGGCGCGAGGCGGGAGTCATTTCGGCGCGGGGGCCGGCTTATTCGAACGTCACCGGCGCGGCGGGGGCCGGGGCCGGAGCCGCCGCAGGCGCGGTGCCGTTGGCGGGCGTCGTCACGACGCCGGGGACTGTGATCGCGCCGCCAGTGACCGTGACGGTCGGCTGGTTCGAGGCGGGCGCACCGGCGGCGGCCTGCTTGAGCATGCCGAGCCCGCGGGTGCGGATCGTCGAGAGTTCGTCCATGATGCCTTGCTTCTGGTCGTCGCTGGCGGAGCGATACTGGTTCTCGAGTTCGCGCATGCGGCCGAAGTTACTGCGGAATTCTTCGTTGGCCATCGCCACGCGGAAGGCGTCGCTGATCTTCTGGCGGTCGCCGCCGAACATGTCATCCACCGCCTTGCGGCCGTCGTCGCGCCAGGTGGCGAACTTCGCGTCGAGCTCGGCGACGGGCTTGGACTGCTTCACGAGGTCCTTCTCCTCGACCTCGGTGCCGACGTCATCCTTTCGGCTCAGTTTTAGGGCCTTAGCGGCGCGGGGCTTACCGGTCTCGGTCGTTAGCTTGGTCACCGGCGAGCCGGAGCGCTTGGCGGTGCTCTTCACCACCGTGCCTTCGTCGCCCTGGGTCCATTCATAGGCCGCGTAGGCGCCATAGCCGAGGGCGCACAGGGCGAGGGTCGCGTAGAGTCGGTTCATGTTCATCGGAGAGGTTACCAGATATAACTCCGGAGAGAAGGCGAAGTTGCCCCTCAAGGCCTCCGCAAGCCTTCCGGCTCAGGAAAACAGCAGCCGGAGCCACGTTTTCGAGTAGGGCAGGGCCAGGTGGTCGAGCCGGGCGGCCAGGAAAGCCGCTTCGAGCTCTTCCTCGGGATGGCCGTCGAGCAGCTTGGCGCCCTCGAGTTCGCGACGCCCGCGTCGGGCGGCGTCCTGGACGTGCGTGTGCTTGAGCAGGTGGCCGATGGCGATGGCGATCGCGACGAGCGCGAAGCCGATCACCGCCCAAGGGCGGCCCTTGCTGGCGATGAGCAGGAGGGGCAGGAGGATCGGCCAGGCGTTCCCCCAGAAGATCATGAAGGAATCCCACGACGCGAGGCCGCCGAGTTTGCGGTCGCGGTGCTGGAGCGCGTGGCCCGCGAGGCGCGCGGCCCGCGCGACGTCGAAGAGCCGCTTGCCGGAGTAGACACCGCTCGACAGTTTGATAGCCGGTTCGAAGGCCGAATAGAAATCCGTCACCGCGAGGTCGCTCTCGTCGACGTCGACCTGGGGGATCTCGCCGCGGAGGAGGATGATGCGGGCCGCCTGGGCGCCCGAGACGCCACGGACGAGCAGGATGCGGCCGTACTTCTTCTCGAGGCTGCGCACGCGACGCCAGGCCCACCAGGGCAGGCCGAGGGCGAAGAGGCCGGCCAGACCGAAGAGCAGGAGGATCTTGAATTCGGGATTCATGGCCGACCTCGACCCTGCCGATTCCCGGGTTCCCATCAAGGACTACCTAGGTTCCGACCGCATAAGGGGAATAAGCCGCGGGGTTTTTCGGGGTTAGGCGCGGCGCTTCGTTGACCCGCGGGCTCTCCTCCGATTGGCTGACCGACGATGAATCCCGATCTCGTCAGAAACTACCTGACCGGCCTCCAGGATCGCCTGTGCGCGACCCTCGAGGCGGTGGACGGCCAGGCTAAGTTCATCACCGACGAGTGGCAGCGCGCCGAAGGCGGCGGGGGCCGCACGCGCGTCATCGCCGGCGGCGCGGTGATCGAGAAGGGCGGGGTGGCTTTTTCGGACGTCCGCGGCCACGCGCTGCCTCCGTCCGCCACGCTCGCCCGGCCCGATCTCGCCGGCAAGGGCTTCCGCGCCATGGGCGTCTCGGTCGTCCAGCATCCGCTCAATCCTTACTGCCCGACCT